>JBGSOH010000481.1:0-4425 GCA_041739205.1 Saprospiraceae bacterium | reverse complement strand
GCAATCATTTATTCTTACCTAGTTGTTATGAACACACAATATCAAAATATAACGGTAGAAGTTACCATCGAAAAACCTATTGCAATGGTTTGGGAAACATGGGCAAATCCTAGTGATATCATGCAATGGAATATTCCATTTGATGATTGGCACTGTCCAAGGGTGGATAATGATTTAAAATCTGGAGGTCGTTTTATATTCCGAATGGAAGCAAAAGATAGTAGTGAAGGGTTTGATCATAGCGGTATATACGATAATGTCATCCAACATCAACTGATTACATATACGGGCGATGATGGTCGGAAATCTGAGATAAAATTTATAGCTCATGGTGACACAACTACTGTAAGCGAAACGTTTGAACCCGAAATGACTAATCCCATCGAAATGCAAAGAGTCTTTTGCCAAACAGTATTAAATAATTTTAAAAAATACACTGAATCGAAAATAACATAGATTTAAAAACAAAACACCTTATCTGAATCAATCGTTATAATTAGCTAAATGACAACCTTTTATAGTTGATTTCGAGCTTTATATTTGCTATTCCATTTGAATTAACTAAACAACTCTTTGATTCAAGTTTTTAAAATTAAATCTTACCCATAAACCAAAAATAACCATGCTAAAAAAAAGTAGTTTAATGGAAATGCACAATGTAGGTATCGTTGTGGAGTCTTTGGATAATACCATTGCCTTTTTTGAAGAAATTGGGCTATATCTTGAAGGACGAATGATGGTGGAAGGTGAATGGGCAGGTCGTGTGACCGGCCTTGGAAATCAATCTGTTGAAATAGCTGTCATGGTAACACCCGATGGGCATTCTAGAATTGAACTTTCAAGATTTATAAATCCAAAACCAATTGCAGACCATCGGAATGCGCCTGTAAACGCCCTAGGTTATCTTCGTATCATGTTCAGAGTAGACAACCTTGATGAATTATTAATTAGACTTAAAAAACACGGTGCAAATATTGTTGGTGAAGTGGTCCAATTTGAAGATATGTATAGGCTTTGTTATATAAGAGGTACTGAAGATTTACTGATTGGATTAGCTGAACAAATCAGTAATAAAACGGCAACTGATATTTTAAAAAATACTTAAATGCTTGCCTATAATTATTACAGATAAATTATATCAACTACTTTGTTGCCTCCTTTACATAATTTTTCAATTGAATATATGCAAGACATCAGTAAACAAGAATTTATTGTATTCACGGCAAGTGCCATGGTTTTATTGGCACTTGGTATTGACATCATGTTGCCTGCTTTTGCAGAAGTTAGGAAACATTATGGGCTTTCCCCAAACAGTATTTTGACCTATAATATTGTGGCTTTCTTTTTTATGGGCCAAATCACACAAATATTCTTTGGTTATCTGACAGACAAATTAGGAAGGATTCCCATCATTCGTACTGGAATTATCATTTATATACTCAGTGGCATTTCAGCAGTTTATGCACCAGTGATAGAGCTTATGTTTCTTTTTAGATTTCTCGCAGGTGTTGGCGCTGCCGCAGTGGTGATGACAGCCATCGCAAGTGTACGAGATAGATATGCAGGCGATGATATGGCGAAAATTATGTCGTTTGTCTTTACAATATTCCTGATCATTCCTGTAGTTGCTCCTGCATTGGGTACATGGATCTTAGAAATTTCTTCATGGAGAACGGTGTTTTTGGTCCCACCTTACTTTGCTATTTTGGTCTTTATTTGGACTTTCAGAATACCCGAAAGCCATACCAAGGAAAAAAGAACTACTTTAAGCTTTATCGCTAACATGAAAGGACTAGGTGATGTATTTTCTAATAAAACATTTATGAAATTCACCATAATAGCCACACTTTTGTTTTCCATATTAAGTAGTTGGGTTGCAAGCTCAGAACGAATTATAGGTGAAATATTTCAAAAACCACATTTATTTACATTGGTATTTGGCACAGCAGGTTCGATAATGGCTCTTTTTGCCTTTCTTAATGCTTACTTGACCAAAAAAATTGGAGCAAAAAAGTCTTTACGAATATTTTTGACTAGTTATCTGATAGTAGCTTTTATGTTGACAGTAATTACCTTATGGTATGACCATCAGCCACCTTTTATTCTATTCTTCTTATCCATCGTTCTCCTTATGGGGCTTACAGCTGGAGGAGATCCCAACAGCAGTGCGCTAGCACTTGAGCCAATGGGAGCCAAAGCTGGGTTGGCAGCATCTGTCTATGGTACTATTTTCTTTTTTATTGGTTCTTGTTTAGGTTCCGTGATCAGTGGACTTATGATATCAAATGCAAGTTCTCTAGCAATTGGTGCTTTGATAGTGAGCAGTATAGCATTTATTTTATTCCACAATGTTCACACAAATTCAGTAAATAAATAAAAATTGAGATTCCATACACTCTGCTGAAAAAGTCAGATGAGTTTAAGTATTCTAGCCACCGATTCATATAAATACTTCAAGGCGAAGATATTGAAGTATATTTAATTTCAGCTGACTTTCAATAAAAATTTAAATATACTCTAAGTTATTTTTGATATATAATCATCTAAATTAACATCAATATCTAACTCTAATCTTTTCCTCAACCTATTCCTAGATTTTTTAATACTGTCGTTTGAAATCCCCAGTATATCAGCTGCTTCTTTTGATTTAATTTTTAATTTAATGAGCATCATAAGTCTTTCTTCTGCCGAGGTAATGGTAGGCCATTTCTTTCTTACATTCATCAAAAACATGGGATATGCCTTTTCAAAATAGGACTTGAAAGCGGATACATCCTCATCATTGAGAATTCTAGTTTCAAATATATTTATATCTATCCCTTCATCATCAGTATTTTGTAAAGAATCGAATATATTACGTTCTTCATTTTGCTGATGTATAATGGCATTTTTTTCTTTTATTACTTTGGTAAGGTCATCTAAAAACGCCCTATTTTTTTTCTGCTCTTCTGTCGCATTTCTTTTTTGATAGTACCAAAACACCAACACGACACCTAAGATAATCAGAGAAATCAACAATCCAACAAAAAGTCTTTCAGTGGTCCTTTTCGTTTTGGCAATTAGAATGTCTTTTTTATTGGAATCATTCTCTAATTCTAATTTGGCTATCTGCAGTTTTACTTTAGCACCATTAATTCTATCATTCAGTATGTAATACTTGTGTGTATATTCATTTGTTTTTTCCAAATTTCCATAAGCTTCATATGCATCTGCAATTCCTGTGTAATTATAGAGTAATAGATCTGCTGCCTTGTTACTTTTATTAATTTCAATAATTTTTTCATACATTGAAATAGCTTTGAGTGGGTTACCTTTTTTGTTCTGTAAAGAAGCTAAATTTGATGTGTACATCATTTCTTTATAGATATCATTATTTATTTTGGCTAAAATAATTGCACTATCTAAATATTTTTCTGCCTCCGTGTAGTTACCTTCATCAGACAAAAGGTTGCTATAGTTATTATAAGTCAAAGCCATTTCAGCTTTCCCCGCAAATTTTTTCATTAGTGTTATAGCCTCATTAAAATAGTTATGTGCATCAGTATAGTTTCCTATGCTTTTATTAAGATTACTTAGTTGTTCTAAACATTCGGCTATACAAAAACTATCTTTTGCGATGGTACAATAATTTTTAGCTTCTATGTATTTTGATATTGCGTTGGGAATGTCATTGTCAAACAATTCTAACAAATGTGCTTTTCTCATAGCGATAGCAGCCTTCCAATTTGGATTGTTTGAATTTTCAACTAAATTAGATGCTTTGAGAAAGCTTTCTTGCAATTTAGGATAATCTTGCATTTTGTAATAATCTACGTATAAGTAGAAATAACCGTAAATCTGTTTTAAAGTATCTTTTTTTGAGATAGCTTCTTCCAAATATTTTTGATGAATAGCTAATGCGTCAGCTAAGGGAATATCCAGTTTGGTATCTACTGGATTTGCTTTTTTTAGATCACCTTTAAAGTTTGTTTGACAATATACAGAAGTAAAAACTAAGAAAAACAAAGAAAAAAGAAAAGTGGATTTCATAAATGAATTTATAATAATAAAAAGCAAATAACGCTCAGAAATCGCAAAATTAAGCAAATATATGGATTGTTACCCTATTTGTCCCCCTTGTAAACATTAAAATATAATATATATGACTAATTTTGCAGAAATTTAAGAAAATCAAATTTGTGTAAACCTGATTCTCTTATTTATCTCTTAAATTAAAATAAAATATCCCATGCTATCCAAACAAAAAATTAGAGTTACTTCTTTTTCTCTTTCTGTAATGCTTATGCTGCTATTGCCATTCATTGGCTTTGCACAAAACTCAAAGGCTACTTGGTCAGATATATTTAACGGCAAAACTAGAAATTTTTATGACATCCAAAATGACTTCAATGCTTATTGGCAAGGGAAAAAAGTAACCAAAGGCAG
>JBGSOH010000459.1:0-5054 GCA_041739205.1 Saprospiraceae bacterium | reverse complement strand
GATAATATTATCGTTACTACAGAAACTAGAAGCTGCTCAGCCACCATATTACTACCTACATTAAATATTACTGACAATTGCACAGAAGTGTACAACGTATTTGTCAATGCGAGCTTAAATGGTGTTCCTTCAGGATATATCGGTGGTAATGGTGGAAATATAACATTAGTATCTGGAACTCATACGGTCACCTATTCAGCTATAGACGAGTGTGGCAATCAGAGCGAAATGAGTTATAGAATCACTGTCCAAGACAATACCGATCCTGTAGCTATCTGTGATCAATCTACTACTATCAGTTTGAAAACCAATGGCTATACAGAAGTTACGGCAACGGCTATCGATGATGGAAGTTTTGACGAATGTGGTGCCGTGACGCTTCAAGTGAGAAGGATGGAAGACCCTTGCGGTTTTGGCCAAGACACAGCATGGTTTGACAAAGTAGGATTCTGTTGTTTGGATGCCAATACTACCCGAATGGTCCAATTGTTGGTAACGGATGCAGGTGGTCGTACAAATATATGTATGGTCAATGTGCAAATCCAAGAAAAAGTAGATCCACAAATTAAGTGCCTAGCAGATATTACGATCGAAGACTGTAACTATACTTTTGACCCACAAAATCCTGCTGCATATTTTGGAGAGATTTTGATAGAAGACAATTGTCCAGCAAATAAAATACTCAGAGAAGATGTTAAAGATAATCGAAATCAATGTGGCATTGGTACTGTCGTTAGAACAACGAGTGCCCTACAAGGTGGAATCACCTATACTACATGTGTACAGACGATCACTTTCAGAAATGATGAACCATTCTATATCAATCAAAACGATCCTTTAGACCTGAATGATGACATTGAATGGCCGGGTGATTATGTAGCATTGGGCCAATGTACTGCTTTAGGTTTGGATCCTTCTATCACGGGAGAACCCACGTTTAAAGAAGATGCTTGTGACCTAGTGGGTATGAGATATGATGACGTCCTTTATCCATTTACAACTAATGGTGCATGTCTGAAAATCATTCGTACATGGACCGTCATTGATTGGTGTCAAACTGATATTAATGGCATTAATCTGACATGGACATACGACCAAGAGATCAAAGTTATAGATAATGCAATACCGACCATCACTAGCCCTGATACTTCAAAACTTGTATTAACATATGATCATACATGTCTGGACGGACCGATTGAATTGACTGCGTCTGCTACAGATTGTACTCCAAACAATGAATTAAAATGGAATTATGTGGTTACCAATGAAGGTCTGGTATTCCGAACAGGCACTGGAAATAATGCTTCAGGAAGGTATCCTGTAGGTATTTATAATATTACATTTACGGTAGAAGACAGATGTGGTAACCTAGCTAAAACAAGTTATGATTTTGAAATCAGGAATGCAAAAACACCGACGGCAGTCTGCAAATATGGTCTTTCTGCTCCTTTAGGATTGATGGATAGTGACGGAAATGGTAGTGGTGATACCATTATGGTGGTACTGAAACCTGAATATTTTAACAACAAAAGCTATCACGTATGTGGATATGACTTAAACTTGAGTTTCTCATCTGATGTGAATGATACGATTGTTTCTTTCAGTTGTGCAGATTTAGGTCCACAAACTATTGAAATGTGGGTAACTGATGTGAATGGAAATACGTCTTATTGCGAGACATTTGTAGATATACAAGACAGTGAAGGGCTATGCCCATCGATGCTATTCGCCAATGTATCCGGAAGAACTTTGACAGAAAATGATGTGGAAATAGAAAATGTCATTGTAGAAATGAAAGGGTCAGAATTGGTACCTATACATACTAATATAAATGGTCATTATGCTTTTGCACCAATGCCAGCAGGCGGAAATTACCAAGTGATTCCGAGCAAAGACGGTGATGACAAAAACGGTGTGAGTACCTTGGATATCGTGATGATACAACGACATATTTTAGGCATCGAAAAACTGAAAGGACCATATCAAATACTAGCAGCAGATGTTAACAATAATGAAACGGTAACAGCAGCAGACTTGATAGAATTACGTAAGTTGATTTTGGGATTGATACCTTCTTTTAGTAATAATAAGAGTTGGAGATTTGTGGATGCTGCTTATCATTTTGAAGACAAACAAGATCCATGGATGACTTCATTTTCAGAATGGTTCAATATCGAAGATCTCAGCAATCAAATGGATATTAATTTCGTAGGAATAAAAGTAGGTGATGTAAATGGCAATGCATCGGGCAATAATCTTCAAAACAATCTATTGGAAAATAGAAGTAAGTTGAATGTCATAATTGATGACAGAAATGTGGTGAAAGGTGATATTGTGGAGATACCTGTCATGGTGCCATCCCATCAAATGATATATGGTATGCAAATGGCTTGGAAATCAAATGGGCTAATCATCAGAGAAATAAAAGATGGCGCTTTGGGTATAGATCTTGAAGATTATGCCGTCACTGAAATCAACCATTCTGGAATGAGCGTATCTCTGCCAGAAGGTGTAAATGTTCATGGAAATGAGATATTATTTATACTAGAAATGGAAGTGATGCAAAATGGAAAGCTGAGCGATATGTTACAATTATCTGAAACCGTGCGTCCTGAAATTTATGTGGGAGATATGGAGACTAGCTCACTTGGTATAAGTTTTAGATCAAAACCTGAGACAGATTTCCTTGTGAAAAGTGTAGCTCCGAATCCATGGAATACCAATACAAACATTTCATTTGAGTTACCACAAGATGGTATGGTAAGTTTTAAAGTGAAGGATTATACAGGTAGAAAAGTAATCAGCACGATAGATCAGTACAAAGCTGGAAACAATACCATTTATCTGAATAAATCAGACATTGGGCAGGCAGGTGTATATGTGTATGAGCTTAGATATGGTGACAAAGTCGTTTCTGGAAAGATGATCATGATTGACTAAGTCGAGTATTAAATAATAATCAAAGAAAATCCTGTGGAGCGATCCATGGGATTTTTTTTTGCCATAACGCAAAAATGTGGGTATAACTGCAACGTCGGCTCATTGACTAATAAATACCAAAAAAGATTTTATGACTACCAATATTCATGTTGAAAAATAATAGACGTCCCATTGCTTATACTAATCGTAGCTATCGCATTATTTAAATAGGTCATTTTCTTTTGAATTTGCTGACCGAAGTTATTTTCATTGCTAAAAATTAATTGATTGCGATCATTATATTCAAAATTTTGATGAGTATATGATGTATCTACTTTAGTTTTGTCTTGCCAATCCCACATAATGGTTTTTTTATTTTCAGAAATGGGTTTTCCATATTTATTATAAGTTTTATCCATCTCGATAATAATGAGATTTTTACTTAATGGCCATGACCTTTCAATCGAAAACTCAGTATTGTTATTTCGTGTTATTTCCTTATATGTAACAGTATCCTTATTATTCAGTCTAAAATATTTTTTTGGAAATTTCTTAGAAAGAAATGGATATGAGTACAAAATATGATTTTCTTGACTATTATCATATTCATGTCTATCTTCATAAATTAAATTGCCTTCATCGTCGTAAGTGTCAGTTTGCTTTATAGACAATTTTTCACCTTTATAAACTTCCATTACAGTAACTCTTTCTAAACTATCATATGTTTCAATTGATTTCATATTACTTGCTGTACTTGTAACTTTAAATAATCTTCCAAGTGTATCGTATTCATATTTTAAGTTAACTTCATTTTTGGTATTAAGTAACATACCTTGAGAAATATACGTCGCACTAGCAGATTTGATTAATCTTTCAAAAGTAGTTTTATGTTCATCTTGGACTCTTTCAGCATTTTGTTGCTTACAAAACAGAAAACTTGTAATTGGAATTAGAAAAATAAAGATAAACAAATGGGTTCGCATAATTTAAGAATTTAGAGCTTCCACAAAAGTAATGGATTAAGTTTAATTCTTTATATGAATGGATTCAATAATATAAATTTGCCACAAAGATGTTCACAATTTTAAGTATATGTTGCAAACAAGTTTACAACTCCAATAAAATCGCCCAATGTTGCTGCATCGTAGATCGTAACCTATGACGAACGGGTTTCAGTTAAACATTCATCCAAATAAATTTGGATGCCCATTAACCCATCAAGGATTTACATAAAACTGACGATCATTTACACCCAAAGAAGCCGCTAGTCCTACGATGTCTTTGCGGAAAGATGCGATGTGTTTGTCATAGACGCGTCTTAGAGCTTTGGTTTTGCTGCCTTCCATGTAGTCGTTTTCTAGATACCAATCTCTGTTTTCCATGATGATGGTGAGCGCGTAGGTTTGGTTGATCTTTGTGAGTACGGTTTTTTCAGGTGAGTCGGCTAGACTTTCTAGTTTTCTGACCATCATTCTGTAGGCTAGTCGCTCTATGTAGGACCTTGCTGCATCCATCATGTGGAGTTGACATTTTAGGAAAGCTTCATTGGGTTCCATTCTTTTGCTAATGTATGATTTCATACGGTCTGCTAAGGCGATGAGCACTTTTTTCTCTCGGTATTTGAGTGCATCGGATAGGAATTCATTGCTTTCTAGATGTTCCACAGATGTATTTCTTGTGAAAAGTGGATTGTACTCAGAGAGACGGAACTGTATCTTGCCACCGATGTATCTTGCCACGGCTGTAAATCCTGATTCGTGAAAGGCTTGGTTGAACTCCGTGAGTAATCCTTTGGCTACTAGCTGCATCAATACCGTATTGTCTCCTTCGAAGGTGGTGAATATATCGGCATCTGCGCGGAGTCTGCCAAGGGTATTTTCGCTGAGATAACCTTTACCGCCACATGCTTCACGGCAGGTTTGGATGGTTTCTGTACTGAGCCAAGTGGCTAGAGATTTTAGTCCTGCGGCCTTGGTTTCTATCTTTCTGATGTCTTTTTCGTCCTTATGAGAAGCAAATTCTTCCGCTAAAATAGATAAGGCGTTGTGGAATACGATGTTTTTGATCAGTTTGGGTATGAGTCTATGCTGATGGGTCGGATAATCCATGATGATGCTCTCGGGCAGTCCATCTTT
>JBGSOH010000446.1:0-8870 GCA_041739205.1 Saprospiraceae bacterium | reverse complement strand
AAAATAAGTAGCGAAATTTTAGCAAGCGTTTTGTACATTGATTTGTTTTTAACTGCTGATTGTAGTGAATGATGCAACTGTGATTATGAAAACTATATTCCCAACGAAGCTCTGTTAAACTCCTCATCACTTCCGGTACCTGCAAAATCATCAAATGCTTTTTCAGTTACTTCTATGATGTGGTTTTGGATGTATGGTGCACCTTCTCTTGCGCCTTGTGGAGCGGACTTGATACAACATTCCCACTCCATGACTGCCCAACCGTCATATCCGTATTGCGACAATTTGCTAAAGATGCCTTTAAAATCCACTTGTCCATCTCCAGGTGATCTGAAACGTCCTGCCCTATCCTTCCAGTCTGCATATCCACCATACACACCACATTTTCCTGTCGCATTAAACTCTGCATCTTTGACGTGGAATGCTCGGAAACGCTCATGATAAAAATCTATATATTGCAGATAGTCCAACTGTTGCAAAACAAAATGACTCGGATCGAACAATAAGCAAGCTCTTGGATGATTGTTTACTTTTTCTAGAAAACGTTCGTAGCTGAGACCATCATGTAAGTCTTCACCTGGATGCACTTCATAACAAACATCTACGCCACACTCATCGAAGTGATTTAAAATAGGCAACCATCTATCCGCCAACTCCTTAAAACCAAGATCTACCAAACCAGGAGGACGTTGTGGCCAAGGATTCATCGTATGCCAAAGCAAAGCACCAGAAAACGTAGCATGAGATTTTAGGCCTAATCTTTGGCTCGCTTTGCCGGCATTTCTCACTTGTTTTTTGGCCCATTCTGTTCGTTCTTGTGGTTTGCCTTTTAGATCGTCAGGAGCAAAATTATCAAACATCAGATCATAAGCAGGATGAACAGCGACCAATTGTCCTTGCAAATGCGTACTGAGTTCCGTGATCTCTAGGCCATAACTATTGATTTTACCTTTGAGTTCATCACAATAATCTTGACTTTCGGCTGCTAAGTCAAGATTGATAAGTCGTGCGTCCCATGTTGGAATTTGAACTCCTTTGTAGCCGAGCGAGGCCACCCATTGGCAGATGGATTCTAATGAATTGTAAGGCGCTACATCACCCATAAACTGCGCTAAAAATATACCAGGTCCTTTGATTGTTTTCATTATTATTAAGATTTAGATTAAGGTTAAGATTGAGATTAAGGTTAAGACTGAGTTTAAGGTTAAGACTGAGTTTAAGACTAAGATTAAGGTTTAGAATGTGATTAAAATATTGACAAATTAAACGATAAACATTCCACAATAAACATTAAACCTTAAACATTAGACATTAAACTTTAAAAAACTTACATCTTCAGCCACTTCTGTTCACTTTTACCAGATTCAATGACTTTATAGATAAATTCCATTCCTCTGACACCATCATCAATACCAGGGAAATCAGTGTACATCGTATCTACTTCCTTGCCATCTAATCTCGCTTGAATACATTTTGCTACATTTCTATAAATATTGGCAAAAGCTTCAAGATACCCTTCTGGATGACCTGCTGGAATACGTGCATGTGCTAAGGCTTCAGGATAAAGATTGTAACTACCCGTTCGGTACACTTCTACAGGTCGGTCTGCCCATCTGACAGTCAGTGTATTAGGTTCCATTTGCGACCACTCGAAGCCACCTTTTTCGCCATATACACGGATACGAAGATTATTTTCTTCTCCTGCTGAAATCTGAGATGCATAAAGAATACCACGTGCACCATTGTCAAATCTCAACAAGACATTGCCATCATCATCTAACAGGCGACCTGGAACTAATGTACTTATATCAGCACACAATTCACTGATTTTCAATCCAGTGATGTATTCAGCGAGATTCTCAGCATGTGTGCCTATGTCTCCCATCGCGCCTGCAATACCAGACTTGGTAGGATCGGTTCGCCAGGACGCTTGTTTATTTTCTGATGCTTCTAGCAATGTAGACAGCCAACCTTGCGGATATTCTACCACTACTTTTCTGATCTTGCCCAAATCGCCATGTTTGACCATTTGTTTAGCTTGTTTGACCATTGGGTAGCCAGTGTAATTGTGGGTCAAAGCAAAAATTCTGTCAGAATCTTTCACCACTTTTTGAAGTTCGTAAGCTTCTTCTAAATTATAACTTAAGGGTTTGTCACAGACGACATGAAATCCATTTTCAATAGCCATTTTTGATGGACCAAAGTGAACATGATTGGGTGTAACAATAGAAACTAAATCTATTCTTTCATTTTCAGGCAATGATTTTTCCGTTAGAATCATCTCTTCATAAGATTGGTAAACCCTTGATGGATTTATAAAAAAATCTTCTCCAGAACGTTTTGACTTCTCTGCATCACTACTGAAAGCACCTGCCACTAATTCTATCTGACCATCTAATGCAGCAGACATTCTGTGTACACCACCTATGAATGCGCCTTGGCCGCCACCGACCATGCCCAATTTTATTTTTCTACTCATATTTCTTTTTTGCCCAAATTTCTTAAATGAAGTGGCAAAGTAGAAATAATTTTATTGAATTCAAAAAAGAAAAAAAGAAAAATGGAATAAAACCTTTTAACCCTACCTTTACTTAACTGCCACTTGTAAATTATCAGCCAATGTAATCATTAAAGGCACTTGGAATAATGAGTGAATTTGTTGCGTATCATGGATATCATATAATGTTTTTCCATCAAAAAACTTTTTCATATCAATTTCAATATCCAAATTAGTTACACCATTCTCAGTAATTGAAATGGACTTATTGATGCTAAATGATCTATAAGCTTCGTCTGCCCCCAGATGTAGTGCAAATGACGATTCTGGTTTATCTTGTCCATCTAACTTTATAAAACCTTCAGGTCTAAAAAATATATAACTTTTCCAACTAGTCCAATACTCTGCACTACTACTTAATATATGTCCAGCGGGATAATCCTTTGGTTGCAAAGCGTTCGAAGCTTTAGGTACACCAATACCAAAATCAAGCGATGTATAATTTTTTGCTAAAATACCTGAAAGTTTATACTCCAATCCATTTGAAGCCACAGGATCAGTGTGTGCTTGTGTCAGATCAAGATAATCAATGTCTTTTAATTTAATATCTCCTTCTGAAGAACGTAATGTTATGTCCGAAATAAAAAATGAAAGCCGAGTAAACTTTAACTTTTCATTGGTTACAGGATAACTGTATTCCTTAAACATTTCTAATGATTGGTCTCCATATTTTAGTTTAAACCTAATATTAAGATCACCTTTTTGTTCAGGCACTTTTGGATCATCTTTGTCACAACTTAACAAACCTATTGCAGAAAATAAGACAAGAAATCCAAAAACTTTAAAACTTTTCATATCTAATTTATTTAGAAAATACTATTTAAACATATAACAAAATAAAGTCCAAAAGTATTATGATAGCAACCTAAATTATAAAAAAAAGACCCGATAATGTCGTTATCGAGTCTTTTTTATGAATATTGATCAATCTTCTTGCAAAAATGGATACCTAAAATCCGTAGGCGATACAAAATTTTCTTTAATAGTACGAGCTGAGACCCATCTAAACAAATTCAAAATTGATCCAGCTTTGTCATTGGTTCCTGATGCTCTTGCACCACCGAAAGGCTGCTGACCTACTACTGCACCCGTAGGTTTGTCGTTTATATAAAAATTGCCCGCTGCATTTTTTAATTTTTCTACAGCAATACCTAATGCATATCTATCTTTGGAGAATATAGCACCTGTCAATGCATATGGACTAGTTCTGTCTACAAGCTCCAAGGTTTCTTCATATTTGTCATCTTCATACACATAAATTGTCAATACAGGACCAAATAATTCGTCACACATAGTTACATAATTAGGGTCGCTAGCAAGTATGACTGTTGGTTCTATAAAGTAGCCTTTTGATTTGTCAAAACCACCACCTGCAACAATCTCTACACTAGGATCATTTTTTGCATTAGCGATATAGGAAGTGATCTTATCAAACGCTCTTTCGTCAATTACTGCATTGATAAAATTGGTAAAATCTTCTGGACTTCCCATGTTAAAATCATTCAAATCTTGTTGTAAATGGGCCTTTACGTCCTGCCAAATAGATTTTGCGATATATGCCCTAGAAGCTGCTGAACATTTTTGTCCTTGGTATTCGAATGCGCCTCTTGACAGAGCCACCGCTACTTCTTTTGCATTGGAAGACCCATGTGCTACCACAAAATCTTTACCACCAGTCTCTCCTACTAACCTAGGATAGGTCTTGTATTTATTGATATTTTCTCCTATGGTTTTCCATATTCTTTGGAAAACGCCTGTACTACCTGTAAAGTGTATGCCTGCAAAATCAGGGTGATTAAATATGACATCACCTGCACTTGGACCATCTACAAAAACCAAATTAATTACTCCTGGTGGAAGTCCTGCAGCCTCATATATCTCCATGATTACAGCAGCGGAATAGATCTGTGTTTCTGATGGCTTCCAAACCACAGTATTGCCCAACATAGCTGGAGCACCACAAAGATTGGCCGCGATGGATGTAAAATTAAATGGTGTAAGTGCAAATATAAAACCTTCTAATGGTCTATATTCCAATCTATTCCATATGCCCGGTGCACTTTCAGGTTGTTGAGCATACATTTCTGTCATGTATTGCACGTTAAACTTAAAGAAATCTACCAATTCACAGACACCATCTATTTCTGCTTGATAGATATTTTTTGACTGACCTAGCATGGTGGCTGCATTCATTGTTGCACGATAAGGTCCAGCTAGCAGATCAGCAGCTTTTAGGAAAATAGCTGCCCTATCTTGCCATGGCATATTCGCCCATTGTTCTTTGGCGGCAAGAGCGGCATCAATGGCTTGTTTTACATGGTCTTGTGTACCTACAGAATAAGTGCCCAAAGTGTGACTTAACTCGTGTGGTGGGTGAATATTTTTTTTATTATTTGTAAAAACCTTTTTGCCACCAATAAACATAGGAATATCAACTTGTGTGCTTTTCAGACTTGCTAGAGCGGCTTTTACGCTTTTGCGTTCAGATGAGCCTGGTGCATAGGATTTTACGGGTTCATTTACCGCAGTTGGAACTTTAAAAAATGCATTTGACATAATAAAATATGGTTAAATTTGAATTAGGATTTATGATTTAAAAGATCGGCTAAATTTACCGCATTTAGTTCTTCAGATATTATTTTCGGGACAAATGGACTGACATCTCCACGCCCTTTTATGATCTCACGTACAATAGTAGAACTGATGTGTGAAAACTCAGGTTGGCTGATAAGAAATATGGTCTCTAGATCTTTTCCTATAATGGTATTGAGTTGGGATATCGTTTTTTCATAATCAAAATCTGACGCATTCCTTAGTCCTCGAACAAGATATCTAGCGTTTCGAGTTTCACAAAATTTGACGGTCAGTCCTTCGAAAAAAGCAATTTCAACCTTAGGGGAATCTTTAAAAACATCTTGAAGCCATTCTAATCGTTTTTCTAATGGGAACAAGGTGCTTTTTTGATTATTGACACCTACCGCTACAATGATTTTGTCAAATAATGGTTGTGCTCGATTTACCAAGTCCACGTGACCAAGAGTGATTGGATCAAAAGAACCAGGAAATACAGCAATATCCATTTAATTTTTTATTTACTTGTTTAAGACCCTTCGCTAAGGTCTTTTAATTTGATGACAAAGATAAAAACTAATCACATATTAACATCTTAAAATATCATATCGTTGCATTAAGGAAGATATTTACTTATAACTTTCGGTAAATAAGTTTTGTAATCCTTAAGAATATGGGCCAACTGACTTCTGACTTCTCTTCCAGGATTTATATACCAAATAATGGATGCATAAAGGGCTGTCAAGGTCGTAACTTTAATAACAATATTGCCTATTGGGTGAAAAGGTAGATTCACCATTAACATTACAAAAAATACAAAAACACCTGTGCAAATAATATAAGCCAAAGGAAGCTTCTGCAATGAAAACCCAAACTTATAGTAGACAAATAAGTGTTTTAGTACATTAAAAAGTATTACTGACATGAAGGTTGCAAATGCGGCACCAACCAATCCAAATTTTGTCAAAAATATATAATTTAATACCAAATTAATAACACCCAATACAACAAGAAAATACATGTGAAATCTATAGTATTTTGAATAGGAAATAATGTTTGAATTTACGCCAGTGACGATATCAACAATTTTCGCTAGTCCAAGGAAAGTAAAAATACTGAGCGCAAGTTCTAATGTCAATCCATCTTTTCCCTTTGGCATGAGTAATATAATGTCTGCCCAGATTACATATATCATTAAAAACAGAAAAACCGAGATGATAGCTCCATAAATGGAAGACTTCTGATAGATATCTTGAATATTCTTGATGTCTTCATCCACCCAACTCTTAGCTATGACAGGGCTTGTGATTTGACTAATTGCTTTATTAGGGATGTCCATGACATTGGAAATCACTTGTATAATAAAATAAATACCTACTGCTTCTTTACTGATCATAAGACCGATCATCACGACATCCATTCTTAGTGCTAGATTTGCCCCAAGGCTATTTAAACTTGAAAAAAACATAAATCCAAAAAGCCCCTTATATTCACTCTTACTTAAAATATTTAATCTTGGTTTGGAGTCATGATTTGATAATTTCAACACATAAATAAATAAGACAATGGCTATCAAAATAAAATAAACAATGGCAATATTGATAAAACCACTAGATGTTATAATTTTAAAATAATACAGTAAAATAAGTATAGGCAAGAAGATTTTTAGACCTACTGCATTAATTAAATCAGGAACGACTATCCGATACCTGCTTATAGCTAACGCAACGAAAACAGCAGTATATAAAAATATTACACCAAGTAATAAAATAGTATATTTGTTTTCATCCGTTTCTTTAAAATTCTTAAAATATATACTCAAATATGGATGTAAAAAATAATACAAACCTGAAACCAACAAAATAGAAAAAGCGGCACAAATGGTTGTAATAACTAAAGAGAAAGCCAAAAAATGATTAGAAGCGTTTCTTTTTTCAAAAATGGGTGTGTATTTGATAATGGCACCGTGTATTCCAAGTCCAAGGATAGGTATAAGCAATGAAGCACTACTATGCAAAAACTGAAATAAGCCATACATTTCTTTTTCGAGTGAATGAATAAAAATTACACTCAAAAAACCTAAAAAGGTACCTATGAAGTTAATAATTGTAAACTTAAGACTCTGTCTTTGAATGACGCCCAATGCTCTTGATTAATTTTTATAAAAGGTCAAAATTAGCTTTATCCAATCATCCAAACGCCATTTTACTTCAAAATATTCCGAATCATTATGCAAAAATCGTTCAAATAGTAACAAAATGGATAAAAATTCACAAAATTTTATGACTTTTGTAACATTTACTAACCCAAGGTCGTCATCTGAATATACAATGAGCCAAGATAAAATGAAAGCCCTCGATTTACCATTTAAAGATAAGTTATTCCGATTTGCTTTGAATATCGTGGGCAATACTTTCGATGCTGAAGACATCATGCAAGAGCTCATGATCAAGATTTGGAATCGTATGGATCAATTTAAAGAAATTGACAATAAAGAAGCGTGGTGTATGACAGTGACCAGAAATATGGCCATTGACAAAACCAGAAATAAAAAAGTAGCTTCATTAGATATTTCCGAATACCATCACTTGAGTGATAGCGATATCACACAAGATAAAAAAATGGAAAATGACGAACGATTTGGCAATATAATGTCTCTCGTTAATCAACTTCCTGAAAAACAAAAAATGATCATTCACCTCAGAGATGTGGAAGGTTACACATACCAGGAGATCGCAGATATGACCGAGACAACGCTCGATTTTGTTAAGGTAAGTTTGCACAGAGCAAGAAAAACGCTCAAGGAGCAATTGTTAAAAAGAAATTTTAAAAAATATGATGCCTAATATAGATAATTTACTAGAGAAGTATTGGGAAGGTGAGACTTCATTGGAAGACGAAAAAGTGTTAAAAGAATATTTTAAGTCATCTGATGTTGAACAAGAACATGAAGCTTTCAAGGATTTGTTTGTATTTTTCGACAATGAAAGCCAAATAACTTACCCAACTGAAAGCCAATCCGTTGGGACCAAAACTGAATCAGCATTCAAGGTTCGATCGTTGTCTATCAAAAAGTATATATATGCAGCAGCTGCAATATTTGTTTTGACAATAGGGTCAATCATTGTAGTTAAAAACTTAAACAATGATATCCAACCTAAAGAAACGTATTCTCAAGTACAAGAAATAGAAGATCCAGAAGAAGCATTGAGAGTAACAAAACAAGCGCTTGCTTTACTCTCAAAAAAATTAAATAGTAGTTCAAAAACCGTAAAAGAAAATATGAGTTCGCTAGAAAAAGCATCCATTTTTAAGTAATAATCCTTTCATTCTAAACATTTTAAAATCATTTAAATCATGAAAACTCTTTTTTCATTAGCAATAGCTATGTTTATCAGTTTCGCATCTTTTGCTCAAATTGATGCTATCGAAAGATTCTTTAAAGATTATCAAGAAGATGAAAACTTCACAGTGGTCTACGTCAGTCCAAAAATGTTCCAAATGGTAAGTAAAGCTACAGATGGTAGTTCAGACCAAGAATTGGCTTCCATAGTAAAAGACCTCAAAGGACTAAGAATTTTGACCACGGAAGTTAATCCAGATAAAATTTATAAAGAAGCAAATAAAAGACTGAATATCAAGGAATATGAAGAACTTGTTACCGTCAGAGACAAAGACTCAAATGTAAGATTTGTAACAAAGGAATCTAATGGAATAATATCTGAATTATTATTGCTTGTAG
>JBGSOH010000399.1:0-2546 GCA_041739205.1 Saprospiraceae bacterium | reverse complement strand
CTCAAACAAATCCTAATAATGAGCCCGCCAATCTACTATTTACTGACATAGAGAAAACCCAAATTGAGATTACACAAAAGATATTTACAAATGTAGTTTACTCAGGAGAATGCTCAGCTTTACCTATTGAAACATTTCAATCAAACTTCAAAGAAGAGTATTTAAAAAACACCTTCTCAAAAGTTTATAGTAGTTACTACGACATTAAAAATCCATTATTTTTTGACGTTCAGCATGTTGAACATAATACAGAACATGCCCAACTTGAAGACTTGTTTTCAGAAAGTAAAGTGGATGAAGTTTATACTGCCGTATCACTACAAAGTGATATTGAATTAATCAAACAAATTTCCTATAAAACATTGGACGTAAAAACCTTTGATTATGAAGGTATTAAATACTCGAAGAAAGATTGTAAAGGTTTACTTTCTAAACTAGAAAAGGAGCTAGAAATATTGAATGAAAAAATTAGATCAAATGATATTGAAATTTTTAGATATTTTAGAAGTAAGGAACAAAAAGCTAATTTGAATCCTTTATTAGAAAATCTATACATCCATTTTTTTAATTTCGACAAAGAGTTTGATACTAAATATGATATCTATATTCAACTATCAATAGAGTTGCAGTTTATAAGTTATACAACACCATTCGAACAAATAAGAGCCAATTTTAATAAGATAGAACCACTCGAAAAAAGATTAAAAAAAGGTATCACGGAAATATTAGAAAGTCAAGATTATCAGGTTGAATTAACTAAAGAAATTAAAGAAAACTTTGAATTGTACCTATCTAAAAAATGGCTGTATTTCGGAATTGATACATACGAGGAGAATAATTTACAAATGTTGTTTTCAGCTGTGAATAGTTATGCTTTCCTTTTATCCAGTGGGTATTTTCTGACAAAGCAAAAGTTATTAAATTACCAAGTAGAATTAACAAATACCGCGCAAAACTTAGTAAATACTTAAAAAAGGGAGACGATTTTGTTAACCAACACTGCTCAGAAAGGTGGTTCAATAATTAATTGGTCACCATAATTAATAATATGTCTGATAGTAGTTCCATTCTCAAGCAGAAAAGACCATTGTCCTTCTTTATCTTTCAATAAATCAACTATGATTTGATTTTTAAATATAAGGTCTGGATGCAAATTCCAATTTTCGTTGGTAAGAGTAATAATAGGTTCATCATCATTCCATTCAACGATAAAGTCATTTTCTAATCGGAATTTTTTGTGGTGATCTAATTCCATGATGGTCGAAAAATAATATGCAGGTGAAATACCAGGCATATAGTCATGTGGACCATCTTGCTTTGTGAAAAATAAATTGGTTAACATCTTTCCAATGACCATTTTCCGACTATCTTCACATTCCAACATTTAATTTCAACTTGAATCTAAGATTTAATATACAATTTTTTAGATGATTCCAGCTAATCCTAATCAGTTTTTAATGATTTTGTACATACCTAAAGCATCCTTTCCGCACTTCAGTTTCACAAAATACATTCCCTTACTCAAATTGGAAATATTCAATGATTGTTTGGTTAGAAACTCAGAAACTTGTTTTTTGCCCAACGCATCATACACATCGACATGTAATACATCATTGCAATCAATAGATTCAAAATAGATTTCATCACTAGTAGGATTTGGATATATTTTAACCTCATGCTGGACAACTGTAGATGTATTCGAAAATGCATCAAGATGCGTCATAATAAAAGTTCGTTTAGGTTTTGAAGGATAAGAATCTTTCTCGTTACTTGCTATACCCACAATCATGACAGAGTTATCATAAAATTCGAAATCTACTGGAAAGGTATTGACCGTATCTAAAGCATATTCATATCTATCTATTTCGAGTCCATCACGGTCAATTAATTGAATTCTAGTGTCAAAAGTATTGTTTGCTTGATTATCAAAGCATGATAATATTGCAATATGATTATTTTTGTTCTTTAGTGTAAGCCCATGATCTGATATATCATTTGGTAAAGATTGTATCCAAATCAATTCTCCATTGAAATTAAATTTCACCAATTTTACATCATAAACGTCAAGATCATAATCATATGTTGACACAGTGGCATAACAATATCCTTCATCATCTTTTAAAATGCTACTTAAAGCTTTGTATTTTTGCATTGGACCTACTGTGGCAATTGACCTTAGATTATAACCTTGAGAATTTAAATCATATGCAATAATTTTTAAATCCCCTGATAAGCTTTCAGTAAAAACTGCATACAATGAATCGGTGTCCACCTTTGTAATTTTTAACCTTGGCAGCTCAAGACTATCATAAGTTATGGAGTCTATGATCATAAAATTTGAATCAAGTGTGATTAATTTATTAACATATTGATAGTCAATATTTCTGGTCTGAGCTATAACAAGATGCTTTTTATTGTCCAAAGAAATGTAAGAAAGTGGCAATAAATCACATTCATCATTATAAATGTGGTGCGACAGATTTTCACCATTTTTATCAATGCTATATCTCTCAAATCTATAGTCTCCAAAAATTCCTCCATAAAAT
>JBGSOH010000394.1:0-3643 GCA_041739205.1 Saprospiraceae bacterium | reverse complement strand
GACAACTATTGCAGATTATGGTAAAATCAGAAAAAATGTCAATAAAGTAATCAATATAATTTATGCCTGATTTTACAAACAAAAACCATTTAAGGTGCAGGATTTGAGATCTCTTTATGCACCACATCTATCGCTGCCAATACATCAGGACTTAATTCTACATGAATACTATCAATATTTTCTTTTAACTGAACCATACTCGTCGCTCCTATGATATTGGATGTGACAAAAGTTCTGGAATTAACAAAAGCCAATGCCATCTGCGCCGGTGTCAAACCTGCACTTTCTGCGATAGCTATATACCTTGCTGTTGCTTCATAACTTTGGGGACTATTATATCTTGCAAGTTGTTTAAACTTGTTAATTCTATCATTAGGCGTATCTAATTTTTTGTGAAATTTACCTGACAACAAGCCAAAACCCATAGGAGAATAAACCAATAAACTGATGTTTTCCCTTATGGACATCTCCGCTAGACCGACTTCATATGATCTATTGAGTAAATTATAAGGATTCTGAATAGAAAGTGGTCGTGGAAACCCTTTTCCATCACTTACAGCACAAGTTCTCATAATACCCCAAGATGTTTCATTCGATAAGCCCCAATGCCTTATTTTTCCTTCTTTTACTAGGTCGTTCATAGTTCTTATTGCTTCTTCAAAATTATCTTGCCAAACATCATCGGCTTGGTGATTGTAACCTAACTGTCCAAAATAATTGGTCTTTCTTTCTGGCCAATGCATTTGATACAAATCTACATAATCAGTTTGCAATCGTTTAAAACTTCCTTCGATAGCCTCTAATATGCGTGGTCTACTAAAACCTAAATTGTCACTAATGTGTCTCATCGGCACAGAAGGTCCAGTGACTTTAGTAGCTAGTATTATGTGTTTTCTTTTTCCTGTCTTTTTGAGCCAAGTACCTATAATTCGCTCCGTCGACCCTTGGGTCTCTGCCCTACCCGGCACAGAATACATCTCCGCTGTATCAAAAAAGTTGATGCCTTGAGTGATGGCATAATCCATCTGTTCATGACCTTCTGCTTCCGTATTCTGCTCGCCCCATGTCATAGTCCCTAGACAAATTGCACTTACATCAATATCTGATGTTCCTAATTTTTTATATTCCATTTTCTAAATCTTATTAGCTAAGATAAAGGTCAAAAAAGGATAAATTGTTTAGGAAGTAAACTTATTTTTTGAATAAATGCAACCTGCGTTATGGCAGTGTATCGATTTTATGGTATGAAAACAAAATGATCAAACTGTAAAACCTTACGCAAAATCAAGACTACATCTTTACAAAAGTATGGCGGTACACTACCCTACCTTCTTGTGTGATATTTAAATAATATAGTCCATTTGCCATATTCGATGTGGACACTTTTTCCTCTTCCTTTTGTCCAATACCTGTCTTTATTTGTTTTCCATGATTATCCATCATTGACCAAGTGTACGTTTGATTTCCACCCATTTTGATAAAGATCACATCATTGACAGGATTTGGATATATAGTGAAAACAGAATCATCTTGATGTACACTAGAAATAGTTTCTTGTTTGACAGTACTTTTGGCTGACAACCACAATTCAGGATCAAACTTGACTTCTTCTACCACAAAATCTGTCGCAACATTAAATACTTGACCTGAATATGTATGATCTAATCGCAACATAAGTTCTTTACCTTCTCCTCTTAATCTGATGGGTATGGGCATCTCATAAAAGCTTACAGAAGGGTGCGAGCTAGTCTGACCTAATTTTATTAGAACTTCATTATCTTTCTGATCCCAAACAACTTGGTAATTGGGAAAACCTTGGCCCCTGAACCAGTCATTAAAATATTCATCTAGATTTTCTCCTGAGACATCTTCCAAATAACTTTGGAGTTCATCCGTTCTTGCAAAATCATATGATTTGCCATTTAAATAATTTCTTAGCGCCGTAAAAAATTGCTCATCACCAATTTTCCAACGCAACATATGAAGCAAGTACGCACCTTTATTGTATGTCAATCTACTGCTAAATATCCTATCAACAGAAGTTGTATTATCAACAAATACAGATCCGCCATTATTAGATGTAATAGAGTTTATTTTGCCTACTTTCCAATTTGTCCACCCACTCGTAGGATAAAATCTCTCTAAAGATAGACCTTCAAGGTACGTAGCAAATCCTTCATTCAACCAAATATCTTCCCACTCACCACAAGTAATATAATCTCCAAACCATTGGTGAGCTAACTCATGTGCGAGCAAAGACCAACTATAATTGATGACAAAACTCATAGTCTGATGCTCCATGCCGCCACCCCATCCAAACTGTGCGTGGCCGTATTTTTCATTTTTGAATGGATATCGTACAAAAAGGCTATCATAATATTGGAGTACTTTGACATTATTGGCAGTACCAACCCTTGCAGCAGCTTCACTTTCTGGGTAGACATAGTTTACCATAGGCATGATAGTTCCATCTCCGAGCAGCACATCATCCGTGTATGCCACATAATTCGTTACAGAAATAGCTACTAGATAAGGAGCTATCGCATATCTATGTTTCCAATGATACAACTTCTTTTGGTCAGGAAGATTTATCTCTCTGACAAGCGATCCATTACTAGCGGCTCTATAATTTTCAGAAGTCCTTATAATGACATCTATACTGTCAATTTTATCATCCAACCCATTTTTGCATGGCCACCAATCTTGTGCCCCGAATGGGGCTGACAGTGTCCAAAGTGATGGAACACCATTATGACTACTCTGAATAAATGATCCAAAACCACTCGATGGCGGCTTACCATGATAAGTGATGGAAATGCTATCTATAGAAGTGATAGGTAAAGTCGCAGGAAATTTAACATTGAGCAAATAAGATGATGGTTGTGTGTAATCCAACTTCTCTCCTTGATACACAATACTATCTATGATAAGCTTGTTAGAGAAATCAAAATTTATCTCATTAAATCCTTCAATTAATACTTCAAAATATGGTGTCACTGTACCAGAAATTGCATAAACGGCTGGATCTATATCCCACTCAAAACGGTAGTATTTTAAGTCATAATTTTCTGTGAGTGTATTAAATCTCAATAAAGGATTAAATAAATGTCTTGCTGCATGTGCTTTGTTGCAATATTCCTCTTCATGGGTTTGTGCATGAAGTGGAAACTCAAAAAGAATAAACATAAACAACAATAACAAAGTAGCTAACAAGGACTTCATATACTTCATTTTGGCCAAATTATAAAAGATACAAAAATAATCATTTTTATTAATATTGACTAAATGACATCCATCATATCACATTATTTAAATAATACCAGTTGTTCATTGAACACCAATAGGTTGATAAAAAGTAGACCTTTACGCTTATTACAAATAATGTAACATTTCAGCTCCTACACCAAAGGAATTAAAAATCAGTAACCACAGAGTCAATCCGTGATAAAATAGGAAGCCGAAGTTATTTTAGCTCTTTTTGCCTTAAGTTGCAAAAACCGAATCAAAATTAAGTTGGAAATGAATAGTATTGCAGAACTAGTAAATAATAAACATCACATCAAAACCACTATCAGTACGCCCTACCTTCATTATTCTCCATAAAATTGACAAATGCTCTGTTGACCACTCTCATACCTCCAGG
>JBGSOH010000353.1:0-19654 GCA_041739205.1 Saprospiraceae bacterium | reverse complement strand
CAGATGTAACTGCAACAGAATCATATGTTGGTGCTGATTTGACAGTTGGAAAAGTAAGCTTAAACGTAAGAACAGCAGACGTAGCAGAAGCTATCGAATTGTTCCAAAACGAGCCTAACCCATTCAAAGGTCAAACTTCAGTAAGCTTCCATATGCCAAGTGCAGCGAAAGCAAGCTTGAGTGTATACGATGTAACTGGTAAATTAGTGACAGTAAGAAACATCGATGCAGTGAAAGGTTACAATAGTGAAATATTCACTACTGCACAACTTGGAACTAGCGGAGTTCTTTACTACACATTAGTAAGCGGTGACTTCACAGCTACTAAGAAAATGATCATCATCGAGTAATCGAAGCATGATATAACTCGGAACTGAGTTAGAGATAAATCGGTTTTTGGGATGGCCTCTCTCCAAGTAATTGGAGGGGGGCTTTTTTTATATATAGAAGTACTGCTAAATACTTGCTTTTTTATAGATGTATCTTTGAGTTTCCGCATGTAACATTGTACTTTTGCACTTTAAATCATTTCATGAAGACAAAAACACTTCGTCAGGACAAAGTAAATGTGATCACGCTTGGTTGTTCTAAAAATTTAGTAGATTCTGAGAACCTGATTACTCAGCTAAAAGCAAATGACTATGATGTCATACATGATAGTAATGAAGATGCAAATGTCATTATTATCAATACCTGTGGATTTATAGATCTTGCAAAAGAAGAGTCCATCAATACCATTGTGCAGTACGCAGAAATTAAGTCAAATGGTGGCATAGACAAGCTATATGTAACTGGATGTTTGTCTCAGAGATACAAAGATGATTTGGAAAAGGAAATTCCAGAAGTGGACGCTTATTTTGGCACTTTGGAATTACCAGGTTTGTTGGCGAAGTTAAACGCGGATTATAAACATGATCTTATAGGTGAAAGGTCGCTTACAACACCACAGCACTTTGCTTATATGAAAATATCTGAGGGTTGTAATCGTACTTGTTCTTTTTGTGCTATCCCATTGATGAGAGGTAAACATATCTCTCGTACTATTGAGTCTTTGGTAACAGAAGCTAAACATTTTGCATCCATAGGGGTAAAGGAATTGGTTTTGATAGCGCAAGAACTAACTTATTATGGCTTGGACTTATACAAAAAAAGGGCTTTACCTGAGTTATTAGATGCTTTGTGTGAAGTAGAAGGAATTACATGGATTAGATTGCATTATGCGTACCCTAGCAAGTTTCCACGTGAGATTTTTGATACAATGGCAAAGCAACCAAAAGTTTGTAATTATCTAGATATTCCCCTTCAACATGCTTCTGATACTGTTTTGGAAAGGATGAAACGGCAGACCACTAGACAAGAGCAGAAGGAATTAATAGAATATGCACGGACTGTAGTACCCGATATTGCTATAAGAACAACCTTTTTAGTTGGATTTCCAGGTGAGACTGAGGAAGAGTTTCAAGATTTATGTGATTTTGTGGAAGAAATGAAGTTTGATAGGGTAGGCGTTTTCCAATATTCACATGAAGAAGATACTTCTGGTTATTTATTTGTGGATGATGTTTCTCCAGAAGATAAAGCTGAGAGAGCTAATAGGATAATGGATATTCAACAATCTATCTCTTTTGAGCATAATCAAAAGCGCGTGGGCAAAATAATGAGAGTATTGTTTGACCGTAAGGAAGGAGAATATTTTGTAGGCAGGACCGAGTATGATTCACCTGAAGTAGACAATGAGGTACTTGTAGATGCTAAAGACCAATATGTAAGAATTGGAGACTTTGCAAATATTGAAATTACGGATGCTGAAGAATATGATTTGTATGGGAAAGTGGTGGAATAAGCAGATTGGCTAGAGGTGGCTGATTCGTTGAACGTTGCAACCAAGTTTACAACTACACAATGATATATGCTGCAAACAAGTTTACAGCTCCAATAGAAAGTTGTTGCAAATGAATTTACAACTCCAATGGGAAGTGTTGCAAACAAGTTTACAACTCCAATGATGTATGCTGCATAGAAGTTTACAGCTCCAATATTTTTTTGTACTACTCCACGTATAGTAGTAATCCTTTCAAATAATGACCTTCAGGATGAAATAGATTCACAGGGTGGTCAGGACCTTGGCTTAAAGATTTTACAACTCGAACACTTTTACCAGCATCCATACCAGCAGCTACAATTGTATCATAAAATAATTGAGTACCGACCACTTGTGAGCAAGAAAATGTAAATAGATAGCCACCGCTTTTGACTTTTTTGAAAGCAAGGGCATTTAGTCTTTTGTAAGCTTGTACGGCATTGTGTCTTTTATGGATGCTTTTTGCAAATGCAGGTGGGTCTACTATAACTACATCATATAAAGGTAGTGACTCATCTCCCAAGAAATGCATGACATTAGCGCAATATGATTGATGCGTACCTTCGAATCTATTAAGTAATAAGTTTTCTTCTAAAAGATCCATTGCTTTCTGAGAGATATCAACAGAATCAACCACTTGAGCGCCAGCTAACAAAGCATATATAGAAAAACCACCCGTGTAACAAAAACAGTTTAAAACACTTTTATCTTTGGAAAACGCTTGTAATAATAATCTATTTTCTCTTTGATCAAGGAAAAAACCAGTTTTCTGTCCTGTGATGACATTAATTTTAAATTTTACACCATTTTCAATGATAATCGTTTCTTCTTTATCGCCCATGTGGTAGCCATCTTCCACAGTTGCTCCATAATTTTCTGGTAGTGTGTCTTTACTACGAATATATATAGCATTGATTATTGAACCATAATTATTACATATGGCTTGGCCAATAGCGGAACTATCTTTGTGCACACCTATAGAATGGCATTGTATCACAGCTATATCATTATAAACGTCAATAATAAGCCCTGGTATACCATCACCTTCGCCGTGTATAAGTCTATATGTATTTGTAGTGGTAGAAGTAGTCAAGTCCAAACTTTCGCGATATTTTTTTGCATTGTGGATTATACCATCCCAAAATTTTTGGTCAATATCTTTTTCTTCAAAGGTGATCATTCTGACCGCAATAGATCCACCACCTTGGTAATGTCCTTTACCTAAAAAATCATCATTATATGCGACTACATTGACTATGACACCATCCGAAATACCTTTGGGTAAAGATGAAATCGCCCCTGAGAATACCCAAGGATGTTTTCTCAGCAGTGAAATTTCTTTACCTTTTTTTAATTTGATGGTTAGCATAGACATTATAACTAAAATTTGGTGCAAAATTAGAATTTAATATGACAAAGTAGAAGTATGTTTAAATTTTTATTGCCTAATAATCAATATCTTATGACCCTGATTTTAAAACCATCTCATTGTTTAGTACACCTGCCTTTCTATTACATAGCCGACAGACAGGCTAAACTCTTTATTTCTTTTATCGCCAGAACCATAATCTATTGATTAGCAACTAAGAAATTTTTTAAACATACTCTAATTTAATTTTATCTGATGAGATGAAAATAATTATAAATGCTGCGTTAAACATTACGATATTCTAAAATATATAAATAAGGGTTTAAGTATTCATTCAGTACATTATGTTGTTATAACATATTAAGAAAAAAAATATTTTTAATAAAAAAGATACAACATATTATTATTAATTTATATATTTGCCCCATAGTCTGAATACACAGTGCTTTATGGCCAATGTAAATAGGACTATCCCACACAAAACAGTAATAATTATCAGCGATAGCTGACTGCTATTTTTCGGTCGTGCAGTCTGTTGTCCATCACATTTGGTTGAATTTTTCTCTGCTATTTTTCGGTCATGCAGGGAGATATTTATATTTATTACTTTTATTTCAAACTAAGGTCAAAAAAATGAAAAACAGTAACGTTAACCCGTGCCATATCTTGGCGCCTCGCTATTATATATATATAATAGCCTTATTTCTATTTTCCTTTTCTCCCCAACAGATTTTTAGTCAATGTGTAACCGCCAAAGGTACCATAGATGGTATTGTGTTTGCAGATGCAAATAACAATGGCCTGATTAATCCAAGTGATATAGGTGTTGCCAATGTTTTGGTACAAGCTTATGATCAAAATGGTGCTTTAGTAGGCAGTGCTACTACGGGTCAGACAGGAACTTTTTCATTTTCCAATCTAACGGATGGGCAAATGGTCAAATTGATTTTTAACCATTCGAATAGTCAGTCATCCTCATTGATGGGTGCTGACAATGGTTCGTCTGTTCAGTTTGTGCAAGTACCAGCTTGTAGTGTCAGTTTCGGATTAGTCTCCGAAGAAAATTTCTGTAACGAAAAAACAGAGATCGTCACAACATGCTTTGTACAAGGAACAACCAATACAAATAAAAGTGAAGCAACGATCGTAGGAATAACCTATGGATTTAATAGTGCATCGCCACCAAGAAAACTTGCTGGACATGGCGAGACAGGTTCTATCTGGGGCTTGGCTTGGAAGAATAGCACCAAAGAAATATTTTCAGCATCATTTGTTAAACAATATGCTGGGCTGACACCATCAGGGCATGACGCCATATTCAGGACAATACCATCCGGAAATGGTTTCTCCACATCATTATATACTAAACTCTCTACTTTGGGTCAACCTGTAGGGACTTTGTCAGTTACAGACGTAGCTGATTGTGCTTATGGTGCACAAGTAGGAAAAATGGGATTGGGTGCTATGGTAACATCACCAGATGAAAAATATTTGTATGTAGTCAATTTGTTCAATAACACCTTGGTGAAATTACCAACTTTGACACCGACAGCAGCTAATACAGTTTCATACCAAATACCAGATCCTGGTTGTGCTAATGGTGAATATAGAGCTTTTGCATTAAAATATCATGGTGGCAAAATTTACGTAGGCGTCACTTGTACAGCAGAAACTGCTAAGTCAGCCGCATCTTCATCAGCAAATGTTTATGAATTTGAACCAACAACAGGTGTATTTAAATTGGTGTTCACAACAAATTATATCAAAGGATATTGGTATGACTACCCATCTGATGGTTTAGGCCAATCACATTGGTTGACTGATATTGACTTTACAGATGATGGTAATATGTTGATTTCCTTATCAGATAGATTAGGACATAGGTATTGTAAAGCATCTACCAATAGACTAGATGAGCAAAAACCAGACTTACTGATGGTTTGGAATAATAATGGTACATGGCAATTAGAAAATAATGGGAAAGCTGGAACGCTCTCAGGGACTGGAATAAGTAATGGACAAGGCCCAGGTGGAGGTGAATTTTTTGGTTACGACCATTGGATAACAGATCCATTATACCACTCAGAGACAGCTATAGGAAGTATATTTGTCATGCCAGGAACCAATTCTGTAGTAGCTGCAGTATTCGATCCAGAAGTAAATGCTTATTCAGGTGGTTTACATAGATATAATACACAAACAGGTGCAAAAGATGGATCAAAAGAATTATACACTAGAGATATAAATATAGCTTTTGGTAAAGCGACAGGTTTTGGCGAGATTATAGCTACTTGTGGTTTGCCAGAGATAGAAATTGGTAATCTTGTATGGAATGATGGTAATGGAAATGGTATACAAGATGCGAATGAAAAAGGATTCGGCGGCTTGACCATAAATTTATTGGATGAGAACTGTGGCGTATTAGCTTCAACTGTTACCGATGTCAATGGCAATTATGTATTTAACAATAAAAATGTCGCGGAAGGGCTTCAAAGAAATAGAAACTATTTTATCACTATTGATGCATCACATTATAGTGCTAATGCAAATAGTTATATTATAGATGGAGTATATTATACATTGACATCTACAGTAAGTGGATTTGTCGCAGTAGATAGTGATGCAGCGCTTCACAGTCAAATATGTTCTGATGGATTAATAAGTGTACAGGTAAACAGTACCCAACATACCTTCGATATCGGATTATTACCATCTGGTCAATGTAGAGTCAAAATTGAAAATACTGTAGTAAATAATAATGGTATCAAAGTTAATGATGACATTTTATTTGAAATTTCATTATTGAATCAAGGAAGTACTATTATTACTGGTGCTGACATTCAAGCAAAATTACCTAAAGGATTTATATTTATCCCAGAATTGAATAGTGATTGGACATTAGAAAATGGGTTGTTGACAGCAAGTATTGATGCAAACTTGTCACCAAATGAAATTGGTTCTATTTTGCTGTCTCTCCAGTTTGACCAATCAGAAAAAAGTAGAGTATTCAGATTAGAAACAAAAATATTGTCAATAACTGATGCATTAGGAAACATCTCCACTGACATCAGAGGATGTTTGAACACCTTGGAAGATGGAGAAGCTATAGCTATTCCAAATATTTGCGATTTAGCATTGTTGCATAGAGTAGATACTGAAAAGATATATACATCCAGTTCAGATATCATGTTTGTTACCACAATTTGTAATCAAGGTACTGCTGATGCTATAGGATTTGATGTGACAAATTATATCAACAATGAATTTGAATTTAATCCTGCTTTAAATATTGGATGGAATATTTCTCAAGATTTAACAAAAGTAAGTTATACAGAGAACCAAGTATTGTCACAAGGTGAGTGTAGAGATGTAAAACTTATCTATCAAGTTAAAAAAGATGCTGTTATATCACAAATTACAAACTATGCTGAAATCTCAAGTAGTAGTTGTGATGGCTTAGCGAGTGGATACGATTTTGATTCAACACCAGACACTGATGTTACAAATGATAAAGGAGGCCATCCCAATACCGGCACCGACAACAATGTAGATGATAATGGTGACTTGGATGAGGATGATCATGATCCTGCAGTTGTTAATTTTGATTTAGTAGATCTTTCACTTACGAAAGTTGCTAAACAAAGAAGGGTGAAACCAGGAGATTTAGTAGTGTTTGATTTGATCGTCAGGAATGAAGGTGGATTGGCTGCTTCAAAAGTTTCTTTGGTGGATTATCTTCCAGAAGGTACTACTTTGGCAGATGACAGTTGGACGCAAAATGGTTTGTATGCGGAAAAAGAATTATCTTTCTCTGGAAATCTTCAACCTGGTCAATCCTTTACCACCCAAATCACCATAAAAATCAATGTGGACATTAAATTGCCTTCTGCGATTATGAATATGGCGGAGATCACTTCAGTATTTGATCATTTAGGAAGGGATATTTCAAGTTTTGATATTGATTCTAATCCAGATTTTAATAGTAATAATGATACTGAGCCACTATTGTCATCGATCATTGAGGATGATTTTTCTCAAGACCAAGTGGCTGTATTAGTTCCAAATGAATATGTACCATGTTTTTCTTGTAGGGTGGGTACAACTCCAGATAACGGACAATTTGAAATGAGATTGTCGATTGTGAGTCTTTCAGGAGAAGAGTGGTTTGTAGAATCATCTTTGGGCCTATATGACGAGACTAGTGGGTTACCACCAGCTGCGCCGATAGTACTTCCAGATGGATATTTGCTAGAAGAATTGCCTCATACGACACCAGGATTTAGCATATATGTATTAAATGCTATCCATTTAGATGGTGAAGGATATTCAGTAAGGCTTAGAAATAAATTTGGTGATTTAGAGCAGTTGACAGCACCAAGCGGTGTTTGTAATCTAGATGCCATAAGCATTAATGGACCATTATCACTATGTTCTAATACATTGGCTAGTTATGAAGCATCTGCAACTGGTGCTGTAGGACCTTATATATGGTTAGTAGACGGCGATACATTAGTGGGTACAACTACAAGTCAAATATCAATAGACTGGAGTACTTACGGAGATGGTGAGCATATAGTACATGCTGCATTGGCATCTGGTTGTTTTGCACCAGCTGAAATTAATGTAGCTTTAGGTGTTGCAGATTTTAGTGCAATTGCTTGTCTAGGAAATATCTCTGTCTCATTGGATGGTGATTGTTCTGTAACCGTGACACCATCAATGTTAGTAGCAGGAGGACTTCCATCAGCGTCTCCATACGTAGTAATGTTGACAGATGTACATGGTAATGTAATACCAAATGCTACATTGACTAATGACCATGTCGGTACGACTGTCAAGGCAAAACTCATAGAAGGTTGTGGAGGCAACTCTTGTTGGTCTAGTATAAAAGTGGAGGACAAATATGCGCCTGTATCTATATGCAGAGATATTATACTACCATGTTATAAAGTAGATGAGTATGAGGGCCCATTTGAAAGGGATAATTGTGATGGTGATGTGACGAATATCATAGTTAGTGAAACAGCTACACCATTGACATGTAATGTAGATTATGTAAAATACATAGATAGAGTATACCAAGCAACAGACAAATGGGGAAATAAATCGGAGTTATGTACTATGCGTATTAGTGTAGAGCGACCAGATTTAGACTTATTACGTTTCCCTAATAGTCTTACTATGATAAATGACTCGGTTTTGATATGTGATAGTTATGAAAAGGATGAATTTGGTAGACCATCTGTAACAGTGGCGGGTGTACCTACATTGGCTGGCATTCCACTTTATCCTACATTTGCACAGATATGCAACTTGTATGCGGGATACACTGATGTGGAATTTAGTAATATAGGATGTACTAAAAAAATAATGAGAAATTGGACTGTATATGAACAATGGTGTTCTGATGGCGAATTGAGATCTTTTGTTCAAGTCATAGAAATAACAGACACCATTCCACCCGTCATAGAGCCAATATTAGATTTTACTGTTTCTACTGCTTCTTATAATGCATGTGAAGCAAATGTTACATTGCCTCTTGCTGTTGTGACAGATTCATGCACAAATGTATTAGAAGTAGATGTAACATATCCAGGTGGATTTGTTCAAAACCAAACATCACCATCTTCAATAACCTTGCCTGTGGGAAACAATGTTATTACTTACACTGTCTATGATGAATGTAAAAATAGTAGCCAGATCACCTTTGTAATAACTGTTATAGATAATACAGCACCAACTGTAATATGTAAAGGAGAGATTGTAGTAGGTTTAAATTCTAATGGTGAAGCATACCTTTATCCACAAAATGTAAATGACGGAAGTTATGACGGATGTGGTATAGATAGTATGAGAATTGCTAGAATGGTACCTTCAGGATTAATACCTGATAAAGACTTTTTACCAAGCATTGACTTTAGCTGTGCGGATGCTGGTGACACCATCATGGTAGCCTTACGGGTTTGGGATACGAATGGTAATAGCAATTCTTGTATGGTAAGTGTAGAAATACAAGATAAACATGCACCAAAGATTACTTGTCCTGCAGATGTAACTGTAGATTGCACTGAAATCTTTACGGGTGTAGATTTAACTCAATATGGTACAGCAACAGCCATAGATGCTTGTGGTGCTACAGTTACGGAGTTAGCTCCAGTATTTGTATTGAATTCGTGTAGAGTAGGATACATACAAAGAACATTTGTAGCATCTGATGTAACAAGTTCTGTGACATGTACCCAAATAATCACAGTAGAAAATACGGACTTCTTTAATCCATTGACGGATGTTGTAAAACCATTAGATTTTGAAGTGTCTGATAGATGTTCTGTAGATGAATTATTACCTGAAAATTTAGAACCGCCTTATGATTATCCAGTCATCACACAATCTGCTTGTGGTATGGCAGCTGCGACACATTCAGACCAAGTGTTTACATTTGTAACTGGTGCGTGCTATAAAATATTAAGAACGTGGACAGTTATTGACTGGTGTGAAATGGAAAGATTGGGTCAAAGTTATGTGCCATATACCTTCCAACAAGTGATCAAAGTAAATAATACTGTTCCACCATTTTTTGTAGGTACAGTAGCACCTATTGATACATTCCTTACAGAAGAAGGTAATTGTATAGATGGTATTGTAAATCTTTCTGTAACAGGTAGAGATCTTTGTACACCTGATAATAAATTAAGATGGGCATACAAAGTAGACTTATTTAATGATGGTTCTATTCAATTTACGAACACAGGATTAGGTCATATTGCGTCTATTGTTAATGCGACTTATCCAGTAGGTTTACACAAAGTGACTTGGTCTTTTGAAGATGCTTGTGGAAATGTAGTAGCCATAGATCAATTAGTTTTAATAAGAAATAATGATAAACCACAAGCTGTTTGTCTAGATGCAATTAGCGTGGCAGTAAATCCATGGGATATAGATGGAGACGGTGAGGCAGATATAGAAAAAGCTTGTGTGGTGGCATCATCATTAAATGCGAGCAGTTCGAGTTTATGTTGTACTGATCCATTGAGATATAGCTTCTCGGCAGATGTAAATGATACGTTGAGATGTTTTGACTGTTTTGATGTTGGATTAGTAAATGTAGTAGAATTGTGGGTGCATGACTGTAATGGAAGAACTGACTTCTGTGAAGTTGTGGTAGATGTTCAAGACAATAATGATTCAGATATATGCGAATTAATATGTGTAGAAAATGCACCTACACCAGCAATTACAGGAGATACTATTATCTGTAGAGGTGATTCAACGATTTTGACAGCAACAGGTGGCACTTCATATGTATGGAATACAGGAGATACAAGGGCTGCCATTACAGTTAAGCCAATCGTAAATACCACTTATACCGTTACAGTTACAAACGAAATAGGGTGTACTGCATCAGCAAGTATTACTGTCACCGTAAATCCATTGCCAAATGCACAAATAGAAGGAAATAATATTTGTAATGGTGGATCTACCACGCTTACCGCATCAGGTGGTGGTACGTATTTTTGGAGTACAGGAGAAAATACATCACAGATTACAGTAAGTCCTACGACAAACACAGGCTATTCTGTGACAGTAACATCAGCACAAGGTTGTGTTTCTACCGCGTTTAGATTAGTTACTGTAAGTCCATTACCTCAAATTACAGTTTCTGGTACTAATGTTATATGTAGAAATCAATCTACTACGCTAACAGCGTCAGGTAATTTCTCTTACTTATGGAGTAATGGGGCTACTACACCATCTATCACAGTGAGTCCACTAGTCACAACGACATATACTGTTACAGCTACAGATGTTAATGGGTGTAGTGCTACCGCTAGCAGACAAGTCACCGTAAATCAGTTGCCAAATGTGGGAATTATGGGTGATAACAGAATCTGTATTGGTACTAATACTTTATTAACAGCATCGGGTGGAACAACTTATTTGTGGAATACAGGTCAGACAACAACATCTATCACTGTTAATCCAGTTGTTAATACCACATATATTGTGACTGCAACGGATGGAAATGGATGCCAAGGTACTGCAAGCTTTCCTGTAACTGTGGATCCACTTCCTACCATTCAGGTAGTTGGCGATAGTACCATTTGTAGAGGTGAATCTACTACTTTGACGGCTTCTGGGGCTGTATCCTATGTATGGAGTCCAGGAAATCTAACCACTGCATCGATTATAGTATCGCCTCAAGTAACAACCGTTTATACAGTAACGGGTACTGATGCAAACGGATGTATAAATACACGTACTAGAACTGTAACTGTCAATCCATTGCCTATGGTATCCATCGCAGGTACTTCTACAGTATGTGAAGGTGGAAGTACATTGTTGACAGCATCAGGAGGAGTCACTTATTTATGGAATACTGGAGAAACCACCGCTGCAATTACAGCCATCCCTCTAGCAAATACTACGTATAGAGTTACGGCAACAGATAATAATGGTTGTACTGCTACTGCAAGTGTACTTGTAACTGTTAATCCTAATCCAATAGCAGTCATCGCAGGAGATCTTACCATTTGTGCAGGCGACTCTACAGTATTAACAGCAAGTGGTGGTGGTAATTACTTATGGAGTACAAATGCAACTACAGCAGCTATTACAGTATCACCTTTGGCAGATCAAATATATACAGTTACTGTTACAAGTACAAATGGTTGTACAGATAGTGCGTCAGCGACAGTAACCGTAGACACGGATACTTTAGTTTGTACTACACAGGATATTACTGTATTCTTAGGTCCAAATGGATCTGTATCTATAGATCCTGAAGATATTAGTACTGGTACAAATGGTTCATGTACCAACTTAGTAGCTGAGGTAACTCCTGCTGAATTTTTCTGTAATGATGTAGGTGTCATAGAAGTAACTTTAACAGTTATTAATACAAATACAAATGATACGCTTACATGTACTGCAGATGTTACAGTAGTGGATACTATTCCGCCAACGCTATCTTGCCCGCAAAATGTAACCGTCAATTGTAGTACATTTGATATTGATTCACTACAGGCTGATTATGGAGTAGCAATAGGTTTGGACAATTGTCCAAATAACTTGCAGATTTCTGAACTTGTCATTGCAAATATCAACGACTGTAGCGTGGGACAAATAACACGTACTTTTACAGCTACAGACAATAGCGGTAATTCAGTACAATGTGTGCAGTTGATCACTATCGAAAATAATAATCCAGTTACATTAGCAGATATTACATTCCCTGCGGATACGACCGTATTTGTATGTAGCGGTATCTCAGTGGATATATCTGGAATGGTAGATGTGAATACATCGGATGCAGATTGTTCCAATATCTTTATATCATTTACAGATGATCACGCAGTACCAGATACGATATGTCTAGACACTGTGATCAGAACATGGACAGTTATTGATTCATGTCAACTAGTGCCTGGGACAAACAGCGGAATCTTTATAGGTATTCAAACCATATTTGTAGGTGCAGAACAGCCTATTATTTTGGGTCCATTAGATACCGTTATATATGTTCAACCTGGAAGTTGTACTGCATTTTTACCTAATGGATTACATACGGCACAAGGATGTGATCTAGCGTTAGATAATGATTATAATAATAATGGAAGTCTGAATATCAGAGATGAATATCCTGTAGGTATTACAGAGATCGTCTTTACTGCATTCCAAGCTTGTAATAATTCATTTGACACTCTTGTTTTCACTATTGAGGTATTAGATACACTTGATGTGAGTTTTAATTGTGTGAAGACATTCCCGCCTATCAATGATGATTTAGAAGCGATAGATGTTTCTTTCGCACATTATACAGTTATTGGTAATTGTGATGGTGCGTTGGAAATAACATCTTCATTTAGTCCACTTGACATATTTGACACTATCAGGGTTTATAATTGTAGCCAAGTATTCTTAGATTTACCAACTACCATTTATTTCTGGGTAGAAGGAGTTGTTTTTGACTCATGTACAACTTTGATCACTCCAGTGGATCCAGATGATTTATGTCCAAATAACTTAGTAAACCTAGTTGGTTCTGTTAAAACGGAAACTCAACAAAATGTACCTGATGTAAAAGTAGCATTGATGGGTAGTAATATGCCTGCAAACATTAGTAATCAGAATGGATTGTATTCATTCCCAGACATGTTGCCAGGTGGAGAATATGATGTTGTCCCTAAGAAAAATATCAATCCTACGGAAGGTGTGAGTACACTCGATTTGGTATATATACAAAGACATATACTGAGAACAGAGGTGTTAAATTCACCATATAAAATTATTGCAGCAGATATCAATAAAGATGATAAAGTGACAGCAGCGGATATTGTACAACTTAGAAAATTGATTTTGGGTATTTACAATCAATTCCCAAGTAATGAAAGTTGGAGAATGGTAGATAAAGGATTTGTTTTCCCTGATCCAAAAGAACCATTCCTTACACCATTTACGGAGCAATACCATATAGATAATCTAAATAGAACAATGGCGGTAAACTGGATAGGTGTTAAAATAGGAGATGTCAATGCTAGTTACAAAACGCAATTTGCAGACAATGATGTGACAAGTAGAACTAATGGTTTTGCACTGAATGTGGAAGATGTTTATACCGTGAATGGTGACAATATTATTCCTGTGACAGCAAGTCAAGCTGAATTTTTGACTGGATTCCAAATTGCGATCAAAGTTGATAATGCTTCAGATGTGGTGCTGAGAGATGGCGTATTAGGCATCGAAGATTACCATTATAACTTTGTGAATGGTTATGTTGTGATCTCTTGGTCAGATCAGAACGGAATTTCTGTACAACAAGGAGATAAGTTATTTGACTTAGTACTTCGTGCAAATACAGCATCTACCGTTGCAAGACATCTTTCTAAAGATATAGCTGTCATTAATGCAGAGTACTATAATAGTGCATTGGAAACGAGAAGTCTAGGGCTTCAGTTTACAAGAAATACGAGCGAAGTATTTGAAGTCTATGGCAATACACCGAATCCATGGAATAATGAGACGTCTATCAACTTCAATATACCACAATCAGGACATGTAACTCTTCATGTAAGAGACATTACTGGTAGAATGGTACACAGTTCAACAAATCATTTTGTAAAAGGTCAACAATCGATCAAGTTGCAAAACGAACAATTGGGTGCCAGTGGAATATTGATTTATGATCTTATCTTTGATAATGAGGTTAAAACAATGAAGATGTTGAATATCAAATAAACACATCATTCATTCTTAAAATAAAAAGGGGCATTGAATTCATATTCAGTGCCCCTTTTTCGTATTTGGTATAACAATGTAAATTGACTCGGAATAGGACAAAAAAAAATGGTCATCTTTACAGACGACCATTTTTTTGATCTTGTGATCCCACGAACATTTCCAAAACTTTTAACGATATGTGAGTATCTCACGCTCACACATCCAATCTCTTTTATAACCAAAACTCAATTCCTAATTTATTATCCAGATAGTCGGAATAATGGGTTGATTACTTAAATTTAAAGCGATCAACCCATTTTCCGTTTTTGTTTTTTAATCCCATGAACATATCTGAATTTTCTGACTGATTCTTTAACCAGTTTGAAGTAGAAGTATTATTTACTCCCTTTCATGGTACAAATATGCAACCATTATAAAAGCTAGACAAATACAAAATTGTTATCAAATAATATATGAAAAAATATAATATGAATTCATAATTTGTTTCTTTTAGTTGTAATTAATTGATATTTAATTATATATGTATTTTATGGTTGTCGCTGTTTAGGTGTTTTGTTAAGGAATGTGTATTGATAGTATGCTAAATCATTAATAAATGCGATGAAAAAAAATAATATTTTAACATAATTCTTAGATAAATTTAGAAAATATTTTTTTTTAGTTGAAAAATAGATAGTGAAATTAAAGTGAATAGTTGATGGATGCATTGCAATCTGTTTAAAAAGAAGGTCTAAAAATTAAGAATCATAAAATTTCGGATAATGATCTCACCAAAATATTGTATTTTTGCGGCCAATTTTGAATGAATAATATGGCAATTGTTTATTTGACCCGGGTTGAGAAGTTTAATGCAGCGCATAAGCTTTGGATAAATCAATGGTCGGAAGATGAAAATTTCGCTTTTTTTGGTAAGTGTGCTAATAAAAACTGGCATGGTCACAATTATACCTTATACGTCACAGTAAAAGGTACACCAGATCCTGTCATAGGTTTTGTACATGATGCAAAAAAGTTGAGCAAGATTATCAGAGAAGTAGTAACTGATAAGTTAGATCATAGTAATCTGAATTTAGATATTGATTTTTTGCCTGAAGGCATGATGCCTACTACAGAGAATATGGCGGTTTTAATTTGGGAACAATTAGAGCCATATATTAAGGATTGTAAGTTGCACTGTATCAAGCTTCAAGAGACAGATACCATTTATGCCGAATATTACGGCGAAAAATAAATAAACATGGCATATACTAAAAACGAAAGCTTTGATGAGCAAATCACGCAAAACATCAGTGGATATTACACAGAAATGATATCTATGTTGGGCGAAGATGTGAACAGAGAAGGGCTTGCCAAAACTCCAGAGAGAGCAGCAAAAGCCATGCAGTTTTTGACCCAAGGTTATGATCAAGATGCAGGAGAAATATTGAGATCTGCACTGTTTAAGGAAGATTATAGTGAGATGGTCATTATAAAAGACATTGAATTATATTCATTATGTGAGCATCATTTACTTCCATTTTATGGCAAAGCTCATGTTGCTTATATACCTAATGGATACGTGGTTGGGTTAAGCAAAATTCCAAGAGTCATTGATGTTTTTGCAAGGAGATTGCAAGTTCAGGAGCGAATGACCCATGAAATACTTCATGCTATAGATGATGCGCTAAAGCCACTGGGTGTAGCAGTCGTTATAGAAGCTGCACATATGTGTATGATGATGCGAGGCGTACAGAAGCAAAATTCTTCTACTACGACTTCGGCATTTACAGGTGAATTCAAAAATTTGGAGACTAGAAATGAATTTTTAAGTTTAATTTTAAAATAAAATATGACCGCATTTGTATTTCCGGGCCAAGGTGCTCAATTCGAAGGAATGGGACTTTCACTTTATGAAAACAATGAAGTAGCTAAAGAAATATTTGAAAAAGCAGATTCAGTACTTGGTTTTGAATTGTCCAAAGTAATGTTTTATGGTACTGCTGGAGAATTAAAACAAACCAAAATAACGCAGCCAGCATTGTTTGTACATGCCATCGCCACATTAAGAGCAAATGCTACAGTCACACCTGATGCTGTAGCTGGCCATTCGCTTGGTGAGTTTTCAGCATTAGTAGCCAATGGCACATTAAGTTTTGAAGACGGTTTGAAATTAGTTTATATACGAGCACTTGCCATGCAAAAAGCTTGTGAGTCAGTGCCAGGAACTATGGCGGCTATCTTAGGTCTTGAAAATGAAGTTGTAGAGCAGGTTTGTGCAAAAATAGATGATGTGGTCGTAGCAGCAAATTATAATTGCCCTGGTCAGCTAGTCATTTCAGGTTCTTTGTCAGGTGTAGCTACCGGCATGGAAAAATTAACAGAAGCGGGTGCAAAAAGAGCCATTCAACTAGAAGTAGGTGGTGCTTTCCATAGTCCATTAATGGAACCAGCCAAAAAAGAATTGGAGCAAGCCATCATGGATACTCATTTTGATATACCTACCTGTCCAGTTTATCAAAATATAAACGCACAACCAGAAACGAGTCCTGAAGTCATAAAACAAAATCTAATCGCCCAACTTACTGGAGCAGTAAGATGGACTCAGACAGTCGAAAATATGCTCAAAGATGGGTGTACAAAGTTTGTAGAGGTAGGTGGCTCAGGAAAAGTGTTGTCAGGACTTATCAAAAAAGTAGATAGAGCCGTCGAAACAGAAACCCTATAACATGGTTATAAAAAAAGGTACATTATTGGTGGCAGAGCCATTTATGCTAGACCCTAATTTTAAGCGATCGGTTATTTTGGTCTGTGAACATGAATCTCATGGAACAACAGGTTTTATACTTAATAAACCACTTGATATCAGGATAGATGCGCTCATTTCTGACTTTCCAGAATCCAAAGCACCTGTTTTTATAGGAGGTCCGGTAGCTGTTGACAGTATTCATTACTTGCATAATGTCGGTGATTTATTGGATAATAGTATAGAAGTATGTCCAGGAGTATATTGGGGAGGCGACTTTGAAAAATTAAAATTCCTGATGGAGAATGACCTGATACAAGATCATAATATACGTTTTTTTGTTGGTTATTCAGGATGGACAGAAGGGCAGCTTGAAGAAGAGATGCAAGATCCATCATGGGTGCTAGATGAGATGGACCCAAATTACTTATTTAAAACCAAACCATTTGTCTTGTGGCAAACGGTACTTCATAATAAAGGAAACATATACACCGTTATCGCGCAAATGCCTGATTCCGTTAGTCTAAATTGATATCTTACATCCAGACTTATATCTTGGCGATCAACTTTATCATATTTTAGTTCAATTATTTAATTTCGTCCTTAAAAAATAGCACATGTATTACCTTAGAGATATATCCCTGAAATATGGTGAAAGAGTCCTCCTGGATGAAATTAGTTTTATGATTAGTCCCAAGGAAAGGATCGGTTTGATAGGTCGGAATGGTGCGGGCAAATCCACATTGCTCAAAATTATTGCTGGTCAGAGTAGTCCTGATAGCGGCGGACTGGAGTTTCCATCCAAAACAACGGTGGGGTATCTAAGACAAGAATTTGAACTCAATGAATCTCAGACAGTCCTAGATGAAACCATGACATGTCATGCAGAAGCACTCGCTTTACAACAACAACTCAATGATATCAATGTACAGCTCGAGACAAGAGAAGATTACGAAAGTGATTCTTATAGCCGAATGTTGGAAGATCTTGCCGATCTTTCGGGTAGATTAGAGCATTTTGATATATCTGCATTAGAAGTGGAGACCATTAAAATCCTAAAAGGACTAGGATTTACAGACAAGGATTTTTCTAAAAAAGTGGCAGAATTAAGTGGTGGGTGGAAGATGAGAATTGAATTGGCTAAGTTGCTTTTGCGTACACCTGATTTACTACTTCTGGATGAGCCTACCAATCACTTGGATATAGAATCTATCATATGGTTGGAAAATTATTTAGTAGATTATTTCGGTACCGTCATAGTCATTTCGCATGATATTCAGTTTTTGGAAAATGTGTGTAACCGAATCGCTGAGGTGGAAATGGGTGGCATCATAGACTATAAACTGAAATACAGTAAATTTCTAGAAGAAAAAGAAAAGCAAAAGACTATACAAATTGCTGCATACGAAAACCAACAAAGAGACATTGCACAAAAAGAGAAGACCATCAGTAGGTTTATGGCAAGTGCTACCAAAACCAAAATGGCTCAGAGTATGCAAAAACTGCTCGAAAAAGTAGATAGAATAGAGATACCTGTAGAATCTAGCAAGGCGATGACCATCCGATTTGCAGAAGTACCAAGATCAGGAAGAGATGTGATAAGAGCTGTAGATGTATCAAAGTCATTTGACGATAAAACAGTTTTCAGCAACATAGATATCACGATAGAAAGAGGAGATAGGGTAGCATTTGTAGGCCAAAATGGACAAGGTAAAACGACGATGGCAAAAATTATTGCCAAAATATTACCACCTACTTCTGGTAAAATAGAAGAAGGATCCAATATGCATCTTTCATACTATGCTCAGAATCAGTCAGAATTGATAGACTTAAAAAGTACCGTGATGCAAGTCATGGAAGATAAAGCGCCTGAAGAAATGAGGTCTAGAATCCGAAACGTGCTTGGTTCGTTTTTGTTTTCTGGTGATGATGCTGAAAAAAAGGTATCCGTGCTTTCAGGTGGTGAAAGAGCAAGATTGGCTATGGCGTCATTAATCATGAAACCATGTAACTTCCTTATTCTCGATGAGCCTACCAACCACTTGGACATTTATTCTAAAGAAATACTCAAGTCAGCACTCAAAGATTATCAAGGCACTTTATTGGTCATATCGCATGATAGGGAGTTTTTGGCTGGATTGACATCCAAAGTTGTAGAATTTAAAGATGGAAAAACTAGAGAATTTTTGGGTGACATCGAGTACTTCTTGGGAAAAAAGAAGCTAGACAATATGCGTGATGTGGAAATGCAAAAAACGGATAGTGTAAAAAGTGTTGATGCTACCAATGCCAATAAAAAGATAGATACAGAAGATGCCAAAAAGATCAAAAAGCAGATTCAAAATACCGAAAGAAGTATAGAAAAACTTGAAGGTGAAATCCAATTGTTAGAAATAAAATTGGCTGATCCGAATTTCTATAATGATCCTAAATTTATGGAGACCAATAAAAAATATAAATCACT
>JBGSOH010000342.1:0-2547 GCA_041739205.1 Saprospiraceae bacterium | reverse complement strand
ATCAAAATAACTCTGCTGTACCACATAGTGCAACAGATACTAAAGTATATTAATCAAGAAATCATTTTGTTAACCTACCCGCCCAAGAGTACTATTTTATGCAAAATTTAAAAAATAGCACTTTTCAGAGGGGACTCACTTTTGTGATAAAACTAAATCCAAAATCATTTTCACACTCTTATATCAAAGTAATAAGACAAATGTCTTAAAAAGTTAATAGTATTCAAAGTCATCTTAAATAACAATTATATGAAAACATCACATCTTAAAAAAGGTCTTCTCTGGACAGGGGTAACCACATTGGTATTATTTGTAGTGCTAGTTGTTCACCTAATTTTAGTACTAAAACCTAAAGTTTATGATAATAACCATATGCACCTCGTTAAAGTAGATTTTCCTGAAAATATTGATACGACAGAACGAAGTCTGATGCTCTCGAAAGTTAAAAGTATGCAAGGTGTAAAAACGGTTAACTTTTATTCAGATCAAAATGCATTGGTAGCAATGTATGACAATACCATTCAAAACAATGAAAAAGTGATGGCTACAATCAAATCGGTGGTCACTTCACCTGCGGTTTTATTTAAACCTTCGGCGGAAATGCTAGCTAGTGGCTGCCCCATAAAAAATAAGGATTCATATTCTTACAAATTCTCAATGTTTATCAAAAACGTTTTTTATTAATTATTTCACAAATAAATTATTTTTTATGTTTAAGTTAAAAAAATCACTTTGGTTGTTTTTGTGTGCAGTATGTATCACAGGTATGATGAGTTGTGGTGACGATGAAGAACCAGTGACACCTACACTCTATGAAAAACTGGGCGGAACAGCTTTGGTTGCTGACCCTGCAAATCCAGGTCAAATGATCGAAACAGGTAGACTCGGTCTTAGATCTGTTGTAGATAGTACCATTTTTGTCATTGTGGGTGAAGGCAAAATTACCCAATATTTTACACCATTATTAACGGAAGTTGGAGCCGGTAATACGACAGGTCTTGCAGCATTGAGCAAAAGCCTGACCGACTTTTTCTGTGTAGGAACAGGAGCTAAAAACTTTACCTACGCTGGAAAAAATATGAAAGATGCCCATGACCCAGCAAAAAACCCACGTATGGCTCTTAAGAGTGATAATGGTGACATGGATATTTTTATCCAAAGCGTAGTAACAGGTGCTCAGCAAAATAATGTTCCTGCCAACCTTATCGGGGAAGTGGGTGTGATTTTAGAATCATTAAGAGCTGACGTAGTACAGAGATAAATTTTTTAGGATTCACATTGGTGTTAAAGGCTCGTCATTAAAGAATGGTGGGCCTTTACGTTTTTTATTAAAAAACATATATTTTTAAGTGAATTGAGACGGAAGACATTTGTCGTAAACAAATAAATGTTTTTTTACATTTCTTGTACCATCAAATTACAACCTCTCATATCTGAAGCATCCATACGCCCTATAATCTCAAAACTTTGATCAAGATGCAAGATACCCATATCTTCTGTCTGGATAAAAGCACTTGAATCAATGTTTGCGAGATCTATCACAGATATAATCCCTGGTTTTCCTAGTTTTTCAGGTGTCAATGGATCATTAACTTGATGAATGATGGTGTCCATACAAGGATTAGGTTTAAATAAAATACCTTCTGTAGCATATGCTTGTGAAAATAATTCTGTCATTCCATATTCAGAGTAGATATGATTTACCCCAAATCCTGGCTTTAATACTTCATGGAGCTCAGTTTTAGTCATTTCTTTTCGTTGGCCTTTCATACCGCCTGTTTCCATGACGATGAGCTCAGGGAAACTGATTTCATAAGCTGCTACAAAATCAAGCAAAGCATAAGTAACTCCAAAAAGCACAGTTGGGATATGATTATTTTTATTGTGCAATAGTTTGTCGTACAATGCTTTGTGGTCTCTCAAATAAAATCCACTTTCATCATATCTTGACAATTGCACAAAATGCTGAACCATACTTATTAGTGAAGAACCTTCTCGTTCAAGATAGCCAGGCAAAAGTGCTAGCACACAATAATCCTTTATGTTTTGGAAGTAATTAGACCAAATGTAGACCGTATTTTGAAGGTAATGATTAATATCTTTCACAAAGTGTTTTGACCTGTTAACTGTAGAAGTAGTCCCACTGCTAAGGAATAAGTCTTCGGCTAAGAAGTCTCCTGTTTTGACTTCATGGTGTTTGAATGCGCTGATGGGCAGAAAAGGTATTTTATCAATAGAAGTGACATCTTTTATGTTAATTCCCAAGTTGCGTACGTATTCATGATATATTGCGTTATATTTGTACTGAAAAAGGAATAGGTCAATGATGTAATCCTTGCGAGAAGGATGTTTTTCATCTATCAAATCTCGATATTGATTATAAATATTTGTCCTTTCCTGATCAAATGTCATCATTTGGTTGTTAATATATAATGAATGGCGCAAGATATAGGCATTTTAAAATAAAGTGGTAATAATTTATGATTAGATTGGCATTTTTTATTGTTTTAGGTTCGATTTTATCCTGCATTCGTCCGCCGGATTATT
>JBGSOH010000332.1:0-5194 GCA_041739205.1 Saprospiraceae bacterium | reverse complement strand
ATTGCTCATTCACATTGTTTGAAGCACTGATTACCAATGATTTACCTTGAGCAGCTTTAAGTTCGGTAGCAACCTTAGACAATGCTTTTTTAGCTTTGTCATTCAAGCCTGAAGCCGCGCCACCACCTACTATTTCGCTATATAGGTGCGCAATGGCTACACCTTGCTCAGATGGTTTAACCAAAATTCTATTATCAGCATTCGAACCTGTCATGGACATGTGACTCTCCACCTGGATATGTCTAGACATTTTTGCACTTGCAATGTCATTTATTTTTCTACCTTTCACATATGCTGCTGCATATTCAATTGGTGAAATCCAAGTTCCAAGGAAGTCTGCCCCAAAACTTACGATTACTTCTGCTTTATCAAATTTGTAACTTGGTACCACTCTTTGACCAAAGTTTTTAGCATTTGCATCTAGTAATGCAGATGCTGAAACAGGATCGTAAGTCACTACTTTAGCATTTGGATATTTTGCTGCAAATTCACCCAATGCTCTTTTTGCAGTTGGGCTCATTAATGTATTTGTAACGATTCTGATACCTTGTGAAGCTGGAAGTGTCGTAGCCATAAGCTTATCTACTTCTGCCCAATCAGTATCTTTCCATGAATCTCCTGACTTCATTTTAGGACCTGCAAGTCTACTTGTATCATATAAACTAAGTACTGATGCTTGTGCTCTTGCAGAAGTACCTCCTCCTGTAATCGGAGATAAATCGTTTCCTTCTATCTTGATAGGACGTCCTTCTCTTGTTTTAACAAGTACTGGACAGTAATCACCACCATTTACAAAAGTAGATGCATAATAGTTTGCAATACCAGGTACGATTGTATCAGGTTTTACAACATAAGGGATGGCACGTTTGATGGGAATATCACAACCCGCAGCAATAGTTGCAGCACCGACGCTAAAACCAAGAAATTTAAGAAAATCCCTTCTATTACCCGCTAATGAAGCTGGCATATCTGAGTATGAAACGGATTCATCAGCAAATTCCTTATTAGCAATTTCTAAGAATTCGGCATCTTGTGTTAGGTCTTTTTGCCCTATCCAAATATTATCTATCTGATTTTTCATGAATATATTAAGATTAATATTTTCTAAAATATGATTTTAAATTAAGGTATTAGTAATGACATTTTTGACATTCCAAACCTCCTATATCGGATACCGTTACTTTATCTCTTTTACCCGCTGCCATCTCCTCGTGGTACTGTGTATAATTAGCATAATAAGGATTGTCTTTAAACTTCACTTCTGTTTGTCTGTGACAATTAATACACCATCCCATAGAAAGTGGAGATGCTTGTTTTACAACTTCCATTTCTTCTACTTTACCGTGACATGTCTGACATTCTACCTTACCTACAGTTACGTGTTGTGCGTGATTAAAGTATGCGTGGTCAGGTAAGTTATGTATTCTCACCCACTCTATCGGTCCTTGAACTTTCTTTTTCTGTTCATTTGTCAATGACTTTTTGATGTCAGCCCACTGCTGCTCTACTACATTTTCACCTTCTTTATTAAGTGCTGCCAATTCTTTAGCTTTTACATATTCATCACCTATCCATTTGCCATAGATAGCTTTGATTTCTTCTTCTGTTTTGCTATCGTAATTTTCGATGTAGGTATTTGTAGAAGGGTCATAACCTGCAGAAACAAAAATCTTTGTCAATTCTGCTGTACCATATTGCGAACCTACTTTGATTGCTCTGTGGCAATTCATACAAGTATTTGCGGCAGGTATACCAGAATGTTTAGATCTTCTAGCACTATCATGGCAGTATTGACAATCAATTTTATTTACACCTGCGTGCGTCACATGTGAAAACTTAATAGGTTGATCTGGTTGATAACCTTCCTGACGACCTAATGCAGTGGCTTTGTTTACGGTAGTATATGCACCCAAGATTACAGCTGCAAATAATAAGAATGTCACTACTCCTTTTGAAGTCAAAATCTGAGCTATGGTTTTCTTTTCTACATATTCACCTTCTTTGGCTGCTGCTATCTGATTAAGATTAGAAATGATCTTAGTCAACAGTAAAGCTAAGATAGCAAGGACTGCTGCGATAATAAGGTACAAAGGAAGATTGCTCTTTTCTTCAACCGGTCCGGCAGCAGTATCAGCGGCTGCAACTGGTTTAGCACCATAAGTACCATCATAAGTACCATTGATGTAAGCAAGTAAGTTGCCTATCTCATCATCTGTAAGATTAGGAAACGCAGTCATCACTGTTGGCTTATACTGATTCCAAATCTCCACAGCTTTGGGATGACCCGAAGCCACCATGGCTTGAGAATTTCTAATCCATGCGTATAGAGCAACATCATCGCCCCATTTTGCTTGTGATCCTCCCAATCCTGGACCAGTGGCCGCAGTTCGCATATCTTTACTGTGACATGCAGCACAATAATTTTTGAATAACTCTTTACCTGCATCAGGATTGGCCTGAGCATACATTCCGAAGCTTAAACTAGCAACGAAAATAGTTATTATCGACTTGATTATGAGATGCTTGTAAATCATCATTGGCGTATCTTTATTAATGTTGACATTATTCAACGTATTTGTAATAAAAATGTAAAATTTTAAAACTGCCACAAAAGTAAAACTCTGAAAGATTAATCACAATTTTTACTATATGTTTATATTTATTTAGAAAATGTCTAAATAATTTAAGAAATTATTAACACTACTAGACCGATACTTCTGCCTTGATATGTGGGTCAGGATTGTAATCTTTTAGCACAAAATCATCATATGTAAACTCAAAAATTGATGTCACTTCTGGATTAATTTCCATTGTCGGAAGACTTTTCGGCGTGCGAGTCAATTGTAAATTAGCTTGCTCTATATGATTATTATAGATATGTACATCACCAAAGGTATGCACAAATTCTCCATATCCAAGCCCACAAACTTTTGCAATCATCATCGTAAGCAATGCATACGAAGCGATATTAAAAGGCACTCCGAGAAAAGTATCCGCCGATCTTTGGTACAACTGACACGAAAGTTTGCCATCAGCAACATAAAATTGAAATAAACAATGACATGGAGTTAATGCCATTTTGTCCAATTCCCCAACATTCCAAGCATTGACAATCATACGTCTAGAGTCAGGATTAGTCTTGATAGTATGGATAAGGTTTGAAATTTGATCTATCGTCTCTCCATCAGGTGTGGCCCATGACCTCCATTGTTTGCCGTAGACAGGACCAAGATCGCCATTTTCATCCGCCCACTCATTCCAGATACGGACACCATTATCTGTCAAGTATTTAATATTGGTATCTCCATTCAAAAACCATAACAACTCATATATAATGGACTTTAGATGCAGCTTTTTGGTTGTAAGCATTGGAAAACCATCATTAAGATCAAAACGCATTTGGTATCCGAATACACTTATCGTCCCAGTACCTGTTCTGTCCGTTTTCTGAGTTCCATGATCTAATATGTGTCTGAGTAAGTCATGATATTGGCGCATAAGACAAATTAATTTATCGCAAAGATATTAAGAAAATGTAATATTTCAAAAATGATATGATTCTGTTTAAGTTAATCTGAAGATAACTTCAAACTTTCAAAAATCCAAAATTTCATTAGACTTAACAAAACCTAGAAAATCAATTGAGACCGTTTTAGCAATCTGGGTCGTTCGAAAGAGAACATTAGTGACGTTCCTGATTAAAAAATCACAAAAACTATTTAGGCATGCTATTTATCAATTATTGGAATAGAAATAAATTATTTCTTTTACATTGCACTTCCTTACAAACAAAAAAGTCAGTGTCTTACAAAAAGGTAAATAGCTGATTATACTAGAACGCTTCACAAATCAAAAGTTTTAAATTAAAATCTAATGTCCAAAATAGTTTTCAATATCTACAACTACATGTTTATTATTGGGTTAATATTTTGTCTTATATTGTGTGCGTGTAACAACAATAACAAAAAAGTCGAGAAAATAAATCTCGATGCTAATGACACTACTACGATAGACAATCCAAGTGAAGAAAACATTTCCTTAGGTCAAAAAGTAGACCATTTGGATAGAAATATTAGAAGTATCTACCAAGATAAAAAAGGGAATTTCTGGTTTGGTACCAATAATTCAGGCGTTTTTCGCTTTAATGGTAAAGAACTTAGGCAATTTACGGAGAGTGATGGATTGACCAATAATCAAGTACTTAGAATTCAGGAAGACTCGATGGGTAATATCTGGTTTGGAACTGGAATCTTTGGCGTTTGTAGTTTCGATGGTAATAAATTTACAACACACACGACTAAAGAAAATCTGGAAACAAACAATCATTATGGCACAGGATGGGATAAAAGCGGAAATGATCTTTGGTTTTATGCAGGTGCTGGCACTTTTAGATATTCTGATAAAAACCTGATTTACCTTCCGTTCCATAAAAGTGTTTTAAAACTCACTCAGAATGCGCCTTTCGAGTTGAGTCCATATGCTGTTTATACCATTCTTAATGACAAAAAAGGCAATATTTGGTTTGGTACGCAATCACAAGGAGTATGCCGATATGATGGTAAGGATTTTACTTGGTTTGCGGATCATAGTCTAGCTGGTCCTGCTGTTTTGGCATTGTTTGAAGATAGTAGGGGCAATATTTGGATGGGTAATAATGGCGCAGGACTATTCAAATATGATGGCAAGACAGTTATAAACATGACTGAAAAATACAAACTCAACAATCCAACATTTCGTACAGCAGGTAATGACCAAGCAGGTACCCTAGCCCGCATATATGCCATTAATGAAGATCTGAAGGGTAATATTTGGATAGGTACAGTGGACGCAGGTGTTTGGAAATATGATGGCAACAATCTCACCAACTATACCAATAAAGATGGACTCACAACCCAAGCTATCAATACCATTTACAGAGATAAAAAAGGAAATCTATGGTTCGGTTCTGATGCAGATGGTATCTTTAAATTTAATGGACTTACTTTCGAACAAATAAATCTTTTGTAAATTTATTAAAACGAATTAGTTTAAAACGGTCAACGTTTTTCAGGCATTAACATACTTTTCACCTTAAACTTGAGTCCACTCCGAAAAGTATTGAAATAATAAAATACAAATATAGGATAAAAAATGGACACATGTTATAAATTTGTGATATCAAAATATATATAAACAGGATGCTCAAGAAATCACC
>JBGSOH010000288.1:0-3270 GCA_041739205.1 Saprospiraceae bacterium | reverse complement strand
AACTTCTTTTTTGTCAAACCCGTCCGTATCATAGGACAACCAAATCAGTTGCCCTTCTTTTACTTTGACTCGACCTTTATCTTTTCCTTTAAGGATGATGTTGGTTCGTATTTTAGGACCTGCAAGATCCATATAAATCTTACAAGCTTTCCCTGTTTGAAAACAAGCTTTTTTCAGTTTACTGATCATACTAGACCAAACAGCTTCATCATCATGGGCACAATTAATACGCGCTACGTTCATACCATTCAACAATAAGCTTTTGATGAGCGCATAATTTGTGGCAAAACTAGTATCAAAGGTCACCATGAGAGAAGGTACAAAATCATTGTCCCTTTCGCCAAATAACTTTTTGCTTTTTTGGGCAATATTGGCTTGACACCACTCAAAGGAGCAAATTTCTTCATCCTCCACTTTATATCTTTTGCCTAGACGTTGATTGATCGCTTGTAACTGACTTCTGATGTGGCTCTCAGCACTTGCTAATGATGACAGTCCCATACTGTGCAAGTCATTTTGTAACGCTCTGATATCTTCTTTGCGCAAGGTCAAATAATGAAGCATGTTTTTGGCAGCCATAAGTTGAGACGTGTGTATTTCATTTAAAATACTCGATCGCTTCTCCACTTCATTTACCATAGAAGATTCTATATCTCTTAATGACTTCTTTATGCGCTTAGTGATGTTTGTGGATTCCATCGGATTTAATTTGATGCAAATATAAGTCAAGCTTTAAGGGCGACTATGTGATTTTCAACCACAAATGATATGACTATGGTCATCTTTCGACTTTAGCTTCATAATTATTGATTGATTACAACTATACATTTCAACTGGAGATTTTGATGGGGATAAGTGTCAAAAAGTCTTTCATATTTGAGTCATCTTTGACATCTATTCTGATGCCACGGCCTTCAGCATTTACTTTGGCTGCTTGAAGCTCGTCTTTAATAGCTTGTGCAACATTACTTTCTAGAACTCTATCAGTTGCATTTTGTCCGAAAACAAATGCAATCTTAAAAAATTGTTCTCTTGGTAATAAGTAGATAATTACTCTCTTTTTGTCACAAACCCTAAAACTCCAACCATATTTCACTCCTGAATATTTCCATTTTTCAAATGCCTTAGGGTTTGTTGACTTTGTGAATGCTACCAACTGCTCCCACAATATAAACGTAGCACCCAATGCATTTTTCAATTCAGCTTCATTGGGTTCTTTGGTTTTATCTGTAAATATGCTTGTCATGATACGTATTTGGTTTGAATCGAATATATACCTAAGGGGCAAAATATATGACCCATCATCAAGATTAACATTCAAATTAAAAACAAATTTACTTATAAATATGGTTACCAAAGATTTTTACTGCACACATCCATTAGATTGAACAATAACATTGGCATTTGCTTGCATTGTAAGTAAATTTGAAGCTTCTATTTTTAAAATGGAAACCCTGAACAAATATTTTATGTGCTTATGTAAAGAGATACTTGAAGATAAGGCCATATCTATTTAGGCTTCTTTTCAATTGCAAAAAACTATCAAATTTAATAGTATTGATGCAATTTCAAAAGACCTCCTGTATTTACGGTAACTGATGTCCCCTCTTGTGCAGTCAACATCCTACAATGTCCTCTATGTGTGTTTTCGAGTACAGGGTAGTTTGGACAACCAGGTGGGATTAATACTTCATCAGATTTGATCGGAAGTACACCTATATTCCAGGTGCCAGGTTCAATCCATAGATTGTTTACCACTCCAGTCCATATAAAATAATGGTAAGGCTGTAAGATCCCCTGTGTCAGCATGTTATTTGCCCCATTCAATGTAGCACAAGCCATCTCACCAAGTGAAAACTCCACCATGATGCTACCATTTATAAAAGTAGTACCTGAGTTGTCCAATGTGCTTCCTGAACTAAAAACAACATCATTAATGTGCGGTACAGTATGTGTGATACCTGCATCAGGTTGTAAAAAACCTTGCGTGTACATAAAAGTGGATGCACTAATGGTGCTAATCGACAAACCACCCAAAGTATATTCTAAAACCACATTGCCATTGCTGCTACTTGTTCCTGCGGCACTAAATACTTCCGGAGTTAATATTTGTGCTTTGGCAAAGTTGCAAAACAGAAGCAAGAAAAGTGTTATTTTAAATTGTTTCATTTGTATATAATATTTGCATAAGAAATGAAATTAGCTTTAGATATCAGATATGTTTTTGTTTATTGAAGGTTACTACTTGTGTTACCAGTAATCGGTTATTTAATTACGAATAACCTGGTAAGACATGTTCAAAAAACTGTTTTCGGTCAGGTTAGTATTACCCGATTTGTTTCTAACCCCAAAACCAATTTTATAGTTACCAGCAGGTAAATTTGTTATAGAACCTGTAGCAGGCAATGCAGTTTTATTAGGTGAAGCTGCTACAGTTGCATCTGGATAGGAATTTGTCATAAATGCAGTAATTGGGCTTCCTGCCGGTGGTAACGACCAACACACACCAAAGCTAACAGGCTGCTGACTGGCACTGTTATGGCCAAATACTCCTGTTGCAGTTGCTACAATTACATCTTGCGGCCCATTGACAGTTACAGTTACAGTTGGACCAGCAAATACCCATGGTGCTGCTACTCCTCCAAAAGGGATGCCTCCTATAAGTCCAGCAACGTTGCCGACAGTAGGCTGTGCAGGTAGGTTAAATGGTGCCCATTCCGTACCGTCCCATCTCAAAACGGCTCCTGTACTGGGTACTGTACTACTTACAGGTTTAGTGCCTATTCTTAACATTCCTGGTTCCCACTCACTTCCATTCCATTGTAACACGTCATCATTAATTGGCTCTGAAGTATTTACATCAAATCCACCTATTTTTCGGGCATTTTCAGCAACAAAGGTATAAGGTACACTGGAAAGTGGTTGTGAACCCATATCCGTAAAAACATTGTTATTACTGATATCAAGTTCGACTTTGATAAATTTAATCTCGGGTTGGTTATTCGCCCAATCAATAGTCGTAAAACTACCAGAAGTACTAATCGTTCCTGGTGTACCTATTCGTACATTAAACAGACCCAAAGCATTGGTAGTAACACTTCTAGTCTCACTGTAAAGAGAAGTTCCACCATCCATAATAGATAACCTTATTTTAATGGTCTGATTTGCCAATGCTTGTCCATTATTATTACGCGCCACAGCTTGATAATTGAATACTTGTGGTACCTGTGCATTTACTTGACCCGCAAATAAAAATACAAGAAATAAAAA
>JBGSOH010000276.1:0-2021 GCA_041739205.1 Saprospiraceae bacterium | reverse complement strand
TTTTTATTTTATTTTGTAATGAAAATATTTTTATAGAAACTGATAATTAATTGATTTTTAAGTGTTAAAAGTATTATCTTTGCGGCTCTTTTCAAAAAACACCATCGAAATCGGTATAAAATTTAATAATGAGACAGTTAAAAATAACTAAATCAATAACAAACCGTGAGAGTCAATCTCTCGAAAAATATCTTCAAGAGATTGGCAAGGTAGATTTGCTAACTCCTGAAGAAGAGGTGGATCTCGCACAAAAAATCAAAGAAGGTGATCAAGAAGCCTTAGAGCGACTTACCAAAGCAAACTTGAGGTTTGTTGTTTCAGTTGCAAAACAATACCAGAATCAAGGCCTTTCGTTAAGTGATCTTATAAACGAAGGTAACTTAGGTCTGATCAAAGCAGCACAAAGATTTGATGAAACAAGAGGTTTTAAGTTTATCTCTTATGCGGTTTGGTGGATTAGACAATCTATTCTTCAGGCACTTGCTGAGCAATCAAGGATCGTAAGATTACCATTGAATAAGGTAGGGTCACTTAATAAAATCAATAGAGCGTTTTCTGAACTCGAGCAAGAATTCGAACGTGAGCCTTCTCCAGAAGAACTAGCTGAATTGCTAGAGATTCCTACAGAAGAAGTCGAAACTACATTGGGTGTTGCGGCTAGACACGTATCTATGGATGCGCCTTTTGTGGATGGTGAAGACAATTCATTATTGGATGTACTAGAGAATAATAGTACACCTGATACAGATGCTGCACTTGAGTACAGAGATTCTTTAAGAAAAGAAATAGAAAGATCACTTAATACACTGACAGAAAGACAGAGTGATGTCATTAAACTTTATTTCGGTATTGGTATAGAACATCCAATGTCTCTAGAAGATATAGGTGATAAATTCGGTCTTACTAGAGAAAGAGTGAGACAAATAAAAGATAAAGCAATTAATAAACTTAGATCCGTATCAAGAAGTAAACTTTTAAAAAATTACTTGGGTACATGATCTATTGATTTAGTAAATATAAAAAAGCCTGACTTTATATCGTTTAAAGTCAGGCTTTTTTTATGTCTTCAAGTCAAGTCTTTATAGCTGATAAAATACATAGCTATTTATTAATAATCAATTTGATATATGTTTTTTGGCCATTATTTCTAATGCTTTCAATGATGTACATGCCGTTTGATAGCTCAGTATTTAATACGTTTGAGCCTTCTACTAGCTTCATTACTTGTATACCATTCGTATTGTACATGGTATAACTTTGTGATGAATGATTACTTGAAATAAACACAATATTGCTTGCTGGATTTGGGTAAATGGATGTTGTAGCAATGCTTTCAACATCTACACTACTTGACGTACCATCAAGCTTAAACATCGTATTGTAAAATGCTAAACCTCCACGTTCATTGCCTATCGCTATTTCATAATATCCATCATTGTCTATGTCTGCTAATGAAAAATTGACCCTGATACCTTGGTTGAAGTTGCCCCATGTACTGTCTATAAGACTAAAACCGTCATAAATATTACCTTCTATGTCATCGATGGCAAGTATTTTGCCATTTCTGATGCCAAAAAGTAAGACCCATTTATTGTCTTGTTTTATGAAAAAAGGAGATCCTGCTTGTAATTCATAGTTTCGATAAGCAAATCCAAATATTTTTCCCATATTGAAAGTATTGGGTAAGACATTAGCTTGATTTAGATATGATGGGGACGTAAGAGTTCCTGTATTTTTAAAAAAGTTTAAGTTGTTATTGTTTTCTCCGATTACAATATCTAGGAGTCCATCACCATCCAAGTCCACGATTTGTGGTTTGGCATTTTGACCAATATTGATATCAAAGTACTTATAGATTGGGGCTTTAAATTCCATAGGGTTTCCCTTTCCGCCTATGTTTTCTAGATAAAATAGGTATCCACTTACATCTCCAATCAGCAAATCTAGATCACCATCTCCATCGAGATCGCCAAAAGCTGGTCCAAATCGCCCTGTAGTATCATCATATTTTGAAAATTCAA
>JBGSOH010000262.1:0-1563 GCA_041739205.1 Saprospiraceae bacterium | reverse complement strand
TAGCCTTAAAGATAAAACACAGACCATTTACAAAATTAAAATCTGTAGTACACAAACCGAAACTCAAAAATTTAGAAAGACCGACAATCAGGCAACTTCCGTCAGGTTAGTGCGCAATGTGGGTTAAAAAAAGGGTCGTTGGTGCAGAACGACCCTTTATAATACCACAACAACGGGGAAGTGGAAACTATTTATTTTAATATTGAAAAATGCTGTAATTATTGCTAAAGAGCTTGTTTTTTAATTTAATCTACATATAGACGAAATCGAAATATCATAGTCACATTTTTTGCGTTTTTTTCTGATGCTCACCTTTTAATGCCATCCCTTCGGTATTTTTGGTGTGTAGGAACGTGGTTTTCTAGACTCATGGTATCCCGTTGGGATTAGGCAAAATCTCTGATGGTCTGGCTCTAAGACAGCCTATCGGTGATCAATGGAATGTGGAAGAATATCATGCCATCTTTATAATCATGGAAAAAATATTGTGAAAGAGTCCGACGCGAATTTTCACAGATTACACGAATTAGAATGTATTTGTAATTAGCGAAATTAGCGTTAATTAGCGTATAAAAAGCTGAAAACAAAAAAAGAGAGCTTCCCATGATGAGAAGCTCTCTTAAATACTTGTTTAACTATTTGAACACTTTTTTAGTCGATTTTTATCACTCTTTGTTGGTGGATTTGTTCACCTTGACGAATGATGAAGTTGTAAGCGTCTGAAGGTAACTGATCTACTTTGATTAGTTCTATACCACTACCTATGATTTGTTTTGTCATGACTAGACGACCGCTCATATCGTATACAGATACATACACGTCACCATCTTCCATAACTACTTCAGAAAGATCAATGTTTGCGATTTCTGTGGTAGGGTTAGGATAAATGCTGATAGGTCCAAGTGCTTGTTTGTCGAAGTTCACACCACGTACATCTGAATACTTGTATGCACCATCTAGGTCTGTCATACGTAGACGATAGTAGAATACTTGACCATTTGTACGAGACAATGGCAGTCTATCATCTATAAAGTCATATGCAATATCTAGATTGCTATCACCTGCTGCCTTTACCCTTGCGATCTCATCCCAGGTGCTGCCATCGATACTTCTCTCGATACCGAAGTAGTCACTGTTCACTTCTTTAGAAGTTGTCCAGTCTAACTTAGCACTGCTAGAAGAGTGTTTTGCGACATCAAAAGATTTAAGGGTGATTGGGAGAGGGTTGGCAGACTCAACGAAAGTATTTCCATTCCCATAATCACCAAGTACAGCCCCATCATAAAATGGAGTTCCTTCTGTATCACTACGTTGAGTCCCATTTACTTCAAAAAAGAAATATGAATTACCTGTATCAAGTAAATTATCCAGCCTAGGTACTGTACCTGGAGCCGTAGAAGTAAAAGAAACAGTAAAAATTAGGTTCTCACTATTAACGCCCCAACTTGTCATTGAACTTACTCCACCTGAAATAATATAGGTATAAACCCAACGCGAATTAACTTGAACTGGCGCAGCAGGATTAATGGTCAACGCTTGAGTACTTATAGGAGTAGCTACAGG
>JBGSOH010000257.1:0-12060 GCA_041739205.1 Saprospiraceae bacterium | reverse complement strand
CATTTCAAATCCTATAAATAGATTATCGAGGTTGCAAACTTCGACAATTGGAATCCTTGAATTGTTCATTCATCTCTATTCAAATCTATTCCACTTCTTCCATAGTGACCTTAACAATCAACTTACTATGCTCTGTGATTTTTACATCATCTGAAATCCGATATCCAGGAATGGATATGATTTTACCATGAGAAATGAGGACAACCACATTTGACTTTTCATAGATCGAAAGTTTATTGTTTATTAAAAAATCTTTGACTTTTTGGGTTTTACCTTTCAGACCTAGTGGTGCAAAAGCATCTCCTGCTTGCCATTTTCTGATGGTGAAGGGTAGGGTTAACTCATCGATACAGATGTACTGAATGTTGTTATTATTATCAAACGGATGGTTTGGAGATTCGACGGTTTCTAGTTTTATTTTTTTGTTTGCTATCGTTACTTCTGTATTTAGATCGAGTTGGATGATGGGATTATCTTCATTCTTTAACTGAATAGGGCGAATATGAAGTTTGTTTCTATCTAGAAGTGCTTTGTGTGATTTGGTCAAGAAGAAACGACTATTTTGATCGTGCGTTGATAAAATGTCCATACATTGATCGTAATTGTAGCCATATTCTTGGATGATTTGGAATAGGAAAGAATTTGCGTTTTGGAGCTTTTTAATTTCTTTGAGATCAATGATGGTTTCATCTCTTTGGGTGGTTACCAAGTTGTTTTTTATAATGTCAGTGAGTTCGTTTAGTAAGTCAAAGGACAATTTTATATTTGCTATAGTTTGTGGGATACCTTGTTTAGCGCGTGGGTCCAAGTCATACAATGCAGGTACAATATGGTGTCTGATGCTGTTTCGTAGGTATTTATCAGAAGCATTGGAACTATCTTCTCTGTACTGGATGTTTTGATCAATGATAAAGGCAGAGATCTCGTCTCTTGTGGCAAATAGTAGCGGTCTTATAATTTTTTGTCGTTTGGATGGAATGCTTGATAGTCCATTTAATCCTGAACCTCGTAAAAGATTCATTAGAAAAGTTTCTACGACGTCATCTTGATGGTGCGCAGTGGCAACATTTTGGTAATTGTATTCTAACATTACTTTATTAAAAAAGTCGTATCTGAATTTACGAGCTTTTTCGTGCATGTTTTGACCTTCAAAGCTTATAGGATCAATAGAAGTTACAAAAAAGGGAATGTGGTGGGTCTCGCAGTAGTCTTTAATAAATTTTTCGTCTTCTTGGGATTCAATACCACGAAGATTATGGTTGATGTGTGCAATGCCTATTTGGATATTTGCCGCTCTAAATAAGTGAACCATAGCCATGGAATCCATACCACCCGAGATGGCCAAAAGGATTTTATCTGATGGTAAAAATAATTTTTCGTGGTTTATATATGATAAAAACTTATCAAGCATTACCTTTGTGTTTTAAAAGCGCAAATTACTCATTTATCATAAAGATGTGAAATGAACATTATAAATATTGATCTTTTTGTTATTGTGTTTTTAAGTTCTGCCATAATTTAAGAGTGACAATGCACATTTTATAGGTAGTTGTCCATTTTATTTGTTTATCATTTCAATCAATTAATTCATCAGAAATATGAAAATCCAAAGTCTAATCTTCATAACATTCGTTTTGTTTTCTTGCAAACAAAATACAAGTAGCACTGGTGGGTCGGTAAGTGAAAGTAGTTCAAAGGAAACATACCTTCTATTAAATCAAGGAGATGTAGCTGATGCTGAAATTCAGACGATGCGTGCTGAAGCGATCAAAGTGTTAGAGCATAGGCAGAAGGAATCAGGTAACAAGGTGATAACGATTCTTGAGAAAGATATTTTTGTTTTTGATGCTGTGGTTATGGGATCGGATATGAAAATGGGGGATTCAATAGCAGGGGAATGGTTGGATTTTAAGGACGATCTCACCTATGAGTATGGTAAATTTGATCAAGTGAATGGTGGTGGAAGATATTTTTACAATTTTGATGAGAGTACGTTGTTAATGATAGATAATAATGCTGCGATGAAACCACAGGAGTTTGAGACAAAACACGCAAATGATGTCATGATTTTAATAGGTAAGCCATTATACAGAGATAATAATATTCAAACGAAGCTTAATTTGGTGGCAAGTAAGCCAAGTAGAGGAGCCCAAACGGCCCCAAGTAATTGATCCAAAAGGATTAGGATATTTGTGGATTTTCAATTGTTTTATGTGGGATGTTTGTTTCGTACCTAAAGACACGATGGTAGGTGTATATTGATTTTTTTCAATATTTTATTACATAAGAGGCAGTTCCTACTTGCTTTTTCGAGATTGTTTTGTGAAGGGTTACTACGAATTTCAAATTAGGCGTTATAAGCCTAGCTCTGTTTTTATCCAATTATAATATGATTCGTTGGCTTCTACTTCCCAATGTAGGATGGCAGGGACTTCATATGGATGTAAAGAAACAATTCGTTTTATAAGACTTTCTGTTTTTTCAGGAAGTGTTTTCATGATGGCAATGTATTCATTTTCTGTAGTCAATTGACCTAACCACATGTACATACTATCTGATGTGACTATATTACCACAAGCTATCAGCTTTTCTGCCAATAGTGTTTTTATGATTTCCGCTGCTACTTCTTTTGATGGAAACGGCGTATAAAATATGGTGATATTCATTACATCGCTAAGATTTCTGCCATTCTTACTAGGTCTTTGTTTAGGTTTTTAGTTTTAGAAATGGCATCGTTAAATGGCGTGAATGTGATTTTATCATTGATGATACCTAATGCTACACCACCTTCACCACGGAGTAAGGTTTGTACAGCGGAGTGTCCCATTCTACTAGCTAGTACACGGTCCATTGCTGTAGGTGATCCTCCTCGTTGTAGGTGCCCTATGATGGTGACTTTAACATCATATTCTGGGTTATCAGCTTTGATTTGTTTGGCAATTGCGTTTGCATCACCATTTTGATTGCCTTCAGCTACGATGACTAAATTGAACAATTTTTGTCTTTTGGCAGATTTGCGTAGAATGTCCGATAGCTCATCTATAGAAGTATCCGTTTCTGGGAGGAAGATAGCGCCTGCACCACTTCCTATTCCTGTATGTAGTGCAATAAAACCTGCATGACGTCCCATCACTTCCACAAAAAATAACCTATTGTGTGAATCAGCGGTGTCTCTGATTTTGTCCACTGCTTCTATTGCTGTATTGATAGCAGTATCAAACCCTATGGTATAGTCTGTGCCATAAATATCATTATCTATGGTACCTGGCAAGCCTACGAATGGTATATTATATTCTTTACTGAATACTTCTGCACCTGTATAAGTGCCGTCTCCACCTATGACTACTACGCCATCTATATCATGCGCAATGAGTGATTCATATGCTTGTTTTCTACCTTCTGGAGTTCTGAAGGCTTCACTTCTTGCTGTTTTTAAGACCGTACCACCTCTTTGAATGATATTGGCCACATCACCTACTTCTAATCTTTTGATATCGCCATTGACCATACCATCGTATCCTCTATAAATTCCATACACATGAAGATCATGGTATACTGCTGTCCTTACTACTGCTCTCACAGCTGCATTCATACCTGGAGCGTCTCCACCTGATGTCAATACTGCGATTCTTTTGATATTAGTCATTTATGCTGTTTTTTAAATGAAAATCAATTAACTTATATATTGGCTGTTGGATTATTTCATCTGCTTTTAGATCATACTCTGATAAAACTTCTTCTAAATAAGTACGATGATAGTGGGCAATAGATCCAACAAATTTTATTTTATGTGTTTTGTGTTCTGGGTATGAAAGTAAACGCAACTCAACAAATTCCCTAATCAGTTTTTTAATTAAATCAGTTTTCCATTGTCCATCAATTAATACTAAAAACTGCGCAAATGAAGCTACGTATCTATTCCCACCGGATGATCTGTAGACTTTTTCTATGAGGACTTCTTTGGTGACTGTAAAGTTTTGAATGAAAATGGCTCTTTCTTTTTCAGGCATGGTTTCATAAAAAAAAGCCTTCAATATTTCTTTGCCAAAATTAGTACCGCCACCTTCATCACTAAAAATATAACCTAAGGTCGGAATAGATTTGGTCACTGATTGTCCATCGTAAACACAAGAATTAGACCCTGTACCCAAAATACATACAATGCCTTCTTCCTCACCACAACATGCTCTTGCCGCTGCAATCATGTCTTCTGCTACTATTAATTTTCCAGAAAATCCATAAGTGTTTAGCCAATTTGTGACCCTAGCTGTACTGACAGGGTCAATAATACCTGCGCCATAAAAATATATGGACATTGCTTTACCTATTTCAGATAATAGTTCTGGATGTGATTGCAAGTCTAGGAGTTCTATCTGCGTGGCGGGATTTATACCGTTTGTTTTATAGAATACATTGGATTCAGGACCGTTTACGACAACCCAATCTGCTTTGGTAGACCCACTTTCCACTACAATAAACATATGTACAATTGGTGTTAAAAATACACTAAGTGTTTCAGGTCAAAAAAAAATAATAGACCCAAAACTGATTCAGCCGCAAATATAATTGAAATTCATATATTTTTATCATCAAATAAGGATAGATAGTTTGATTCTTATGCCAAAAAATACTTTTTCAGTTACCTTTGCGTTTTTATTTGAAATATTTAAACCAAACCAATAATGAATATCAAACATGTTACCGTCATAGGTGCAGGTACAATGGGCAATGGTATCGCTCAAGTCTTTGCGTCTAATGATTTTAAGGTTATTCTTTGCGATGTTTCTGAATCAGCACTGACAAAAGCGATAGATACAATTACTGCCAATCTTGGTAGAATGGCTAAAAAAGATCTTATCACAGAAGCCAAGATTCAAGAAACGTTATCAAATATTGTTACAAAAACGTCATTAGAAGATAGTGTAAGTAATGCAGATTTGATTGTAGAAGCCGCTACTGAAAACATTGACTTGAAGTTGAATATTTTCCGTCAAATGGATCAGTTTGCACCTGAACATTGTATTTTGTCTACTAACACTTCTTCTATTTCAATCACAAAAATAGCTAGTGTGACCAAAAGACCAGAAGCGGTAATCGGTATGCACTTTATGAATCCTGTTCCAGTAATGAAATTGGTGGAAGTTATCAGAGGATATGCCACATCAGACGAAGTCTGTTCAACAGTAATGGCAATGTCAGAAACACTATCAAAAGTACCTGTGGAAGTCAATGATTATCCTGGTTTTGTTGCCAATAGGATTTTGATGCCGATGATCAATGAAGCGATTTATACCTTATTTGAAGGTGTGGCAGGTGTATACGAAATAGACACAGTGATGAAATTGGGCATGGCGCATCCTATGGGACCACTCGCATTGGCAGATTTTATAGGTCTAGATGTGTGTCATTCTATCTTGAATATTATGTATTCAGGATTTGGAAATACTAAGTATGCTCCATGTCCTTTATTAACAAATATGGTGACGGCTGGCAAACTAGGCCGTAAATCTGGTGAAGGATTTTATATATATGCTGATGGAGCAAAAGATCTAATTGTGGCACCCAAATTTAAAAAATAATATGGATTCAATCAACAAGGAGCTCCCATTTCAACATTTAAAAGTATTGGATTTGTCATCGGTACTAGCAGGTCCTTTGACTGGATCATTTTTTGCAGAATTGGGAGCTACTGTGGTGAAAATAGAAAATAAAAAGACTGGTGGAGATGCTACAAGACAATGGAAGTTACCATCTGAAGATCCTGAAAATCCCTATTCTGCCTATTATCATGCCGCAAATTTTGGTAAGGATGTTATTTTCATAGATTTAAATTCAGATGAAGAGCGAAAAAAACTGGAAGAAATAATGGCTCAAAGTGATGTGGTCATTTCTAACTTTCAGAAAAAAGTTGCTGCAAAATTTGACTTACTGCCCGATGATATTGGTAAGAGACACCCACACATGATCGTGGCGCAATTGAGTGCATATGAATTTGATGATCCTAGACCTGGATACGATCTTGTCATGCAAGGCGAAACAGGCTGGATATCCATGACTGGGACAGATAAAGATCACTTTGCAAAATTGCCCGTGGCTATGATAGATATTATAGCTTCACATCAGATGAAAGAAGCAATTTTGATTGGATTATTAAAAAAAGCAGGTACAGGGAAGGGTAGTGTGGTACATGTTTCTTTATACAAAAGTGCCTTGTCTGCTCTTGCAAATCAAGCTACAAATTACTTGATAGCAGGTCATGTACCTGTCCCATGTGGGACTTTGCATCCAAATATTGCACCTTATGGGGATGTTTTTACGGATGTAGAAGGTATTAAATTCCTTTTAGCGGTAGGTAGTGATGCACAATTCAAAAAACTATGGTTTACCCTGAATTTGTCTGAAGTAGAATACCATACCTTTGAATTGAATTCGGGGAGATTAAAAAACAGAAATCTCCTTTGTAAGTCACTGCAACAGTCATTCGAAACACAGCGTATATCAGACCTTAAAGATATATTTAATGTGTATAATATTCCCTTTTGTGAGATTAGGTCGCTAGATACCGTTTTTTCTCAAGAAGATTCTAAATCAATGTTGAACCAAGAAAAAGTAGGTAGTGAATTCGTTACTTCAGTTAGTGGCATAGCATTTACTTTTGATTAGTATATATTTGATATTGAATGAGATAGGTTTTAAGTGGTATTGAAACTAAAGATGGAAAATTTTCGTTTGAAAATTTGTAGTGGAAGTCTGACTAGGTAAACTAGGATGTCATTTGATGTTTTGTTTTTGTATGAAAATCATCGTTTTGTCAGTCTTACCTTTGGACACACCATATATGAATCTCTTTTAAAGTCAAGCCATATATAATCTTGATTAGTCAAAATGAAGAACAAATGTTTTTTTGATTAGTCAATTTATAGAAAATATTTTAGAGCGTTTTAAGATATTATTAACCCATTATGGATAAAGGAAAATCATTTAATTGTTTTTTCGAGTTGATTTGAAGCATTAAACAAGTTTTGTAGATTTACTTCAATTAAAGGGAGAATAATGTGTGGCCATTAAAATATTTTACGTCTTTTACAATGGTTATAAAGATACCAAACGAAGATTAATCAATACGCTTAACGGGTGACTAAAAAATTGTTGTACGGTTTTTGCGGTATATATATAGTTAGATTGGTGGAAAACCTGTATTGGAGATACAAGTTTATAAATCAATATTTTATAGATTAATGTTTTATTTAATATAATAAAATCATAGAGATTTGAAAACACAAAACTTAACACGAATCCTGATTTTGGGAATATTTTTTATCGGTTTGTTAAAAATAAATGCTCAAGATCTTCATTACAGTCAGTTTTACAATTCTCCACAGAATATTAATCCTGCTTTGACTGGTGTATTCAAGGGTGATCATCGATTCACATTATCGATGAGAGATCAATGGCGATTTGTGCCAGTTCCTTGGTTTACATTGAGTGGGTCGTATGATCGTCAATACTATTTTGCTAATAGCGATAAACACTTTTTAGGTTTGGGAGCATTTTTTAATCACGATCGACAAGGTGATTCCAAACTTAATTTATCTTCTCTTAATATTAGTGGTTCTTACCATCGTATACTTACCCCAAATCATATCTTAAGTGGTGGATTGGTCCTAGGGTTTGCATCTAGAGGATTTAATAGTACCACGTTAACATGGGACAAACAGTGGGATGGGGAAGTATTTAATGGTACATTAGGTTCAGGAGAATCATTCGGCGACCTTGAAAGAATCAATTTTTTAGAGTCGGGCGTAGGGTTTAATTATAGGTATCAAAGAGATAGCAGAACACATGTAGATGCAGGCGTTTCAGCTTTACACCTTATAAAACCCAAACAGTCCTTTTATGGAGCAAGTTCTGTGAAATTGCCACAAAGAATTACTTTTTCTGCAGTAGGGAATATTAAAATCTTAAGTGCATTTGACATACAACTGCATGCTCTCCATCAAGTGCAAGGCGAGTATGATGAAACTATTTTTGGCGGTTTAGGTAAAATTTATCTTAGTCAGAAACGTGGAAAAGAAGTTCAAGTTCATGTAGGCTTGGGCTATCGGACTGCAAAATCATTTATACCTACTATGGCTGTCCAATACAATAATGTTTATGCAAGTCTGAGTTATGATGTCGATACAAACGAATTTAATGACATACTTAGTTCTAATAAAGGTGGTCCAGAGATTCATGTAAGGTATTTCATAGTTAATGTAAAAGATTTGAAGGAAGTAAAGGTTTGTCCAATTTATTAAAACCGAAAGTATATGATCAACAATAACATATCAACAATATTATATTCGACCATTATTTGCTTCTTTTGTTTGGGTAATATTCATGCCCAATCCCCTACAAAAAAGCAATATTTAGAAAGAGCAGAGCGAGATTATGCAGATAAGAACTTCTATGGAGCACTTATCAATTACAATATCGTTTTGGAATTCGATGAAAATGATCCAGTAATTATATTCAAGGCTGCGGAATCAGCCCGACAATTTAATTCATATGCTAGGGCAGCTGAAAGATACAGCTATTTGGTTGATACCTTAAATGATGATAAACAGCCATTTTCCGTTTTTTGGTTGGCTAGTATGAATCAAAGGATAGGTAAGTATGATGAGGCAAAAAAATATTATGACATGTACTTGTCTGAATATGGTGGCACAGATAGCTTATATACGGAACTTGCAAAAAAAGAGTTGGTTTCTGTTGACTATGCCAAAGGTGTTGTAACTAATCCAAAAAAGAATGTAACCTTTGACAAACTAGGGGAAGATGTTAATAGCACTTCATCTGACGTTTCAGCCATCATACACAATAAAAAACTTTATTTTTCTTCTATGAAGTACTATGAAGAAAATGTAGTTAAAAAAGCACCCAAAAGGGAAATTTCTAAGCTTTTGCAAAAAGATGGTGAAGAACCTGCTGAATTGATACCAGGATATATTAATGAAACAGATTCCTTAGTATCAAATATTGCTTTTAGTTCGGATGGGAAATCTGTTTACTATACCATTTGTGAATACATCAATAGCAGTGACATTCATTGTGATATTTATAAAAGTAACATAGACTCTGTAGGTAATCTCAGCAATGAAATGATATTGCCAGATCCTATCAATTTGCCTAGTACTACATCTACGCATCCACATTTGACCATTGACAAGGTGACAGGCAAAGAATTTCTATTTTTTGTGTCAAACCGCGAAGGAGGGATGGGTGGACTAGATATTTGGTACAGTTTGATAGATCCAAAATTTGGTTATTCACAACCTATAAATATTAAAGAAATCAATACATCAAATGATGAAGTCACTCCATTTTATCACAAAAACAATGACTTTTTATACTTCAGTTCTGATGGGAGACCTGGCTTAGGTGGTTTGGATATTTACAAATCTGCCAAAATTAATGATGCTTTTGGTGGTGTCGTAGGTTTAGGCGCTCCATTTAATAGTAGTTATAATGATATTTACTATTTTGAAGATATTGCGGATTCTACTGCATATCTTTCGTCAAATCGTGAAGGAGCTTTGTTTTTGGATAGTTATTTTGAGTCATGTTGTTATGATATTTTTAAATTAAACATTATCAAGATTGAGCTAGATCTGAATGCACTTACCTTTGATAAATTGACAGGTAGAATACTCAAAAAGGCTACAGTCATATTGATAGATCAAGATACGGGAAAAGAGATTGCAAGATTTAAAAATGATGATGGTAATGACCATAAATTTCCATTGGTGGAAGATAGAAATTATCTTATCATAGCAGAAAGGGAAAATTACTATCCTGATACTATTAAGTTTTCAACTATAGGTGTGGATAAAAATGAAACCATCATCAAAAAAATGTATTTGAGCACCGATATGATGCTGCTAGATGTGTTTACGTATACAAAGGTTGGCAAATTGCCATTGGAAGGTACGACTGTGACTTTGATAGACATGTCAGACATGGCTGTAAAGGATATCGTAGAAATCAATCCATTGGGCAATGAATATAATTTTATGCTGGACAGAGGTAAAATATATAAAATTATTGCCACCAAAGATGGGTATACAGAAGCGATAGATACTGTAGATACAAGACCTTATGACAAGTCGGGACTTATCAAAAGAGATTTATACCTTGATAAATTTGTTCTACAAGATTTACTACCTATCAGTTTATTTTTTGATAATGACTTACCGGATATTTCTAGTAGAAAGACGGTCACTAAATCTAAATATGGTGATTTGGTCAATAAGTATGTAAGCAGAAAGGAAGTTTACAAAGACAAGTTTACTAAACCACTTCCACTTGCGGATCGAGCATTGGCGAGGGATGATTATGAAGTGTTTTTTGAAGGAGATGTCAAAGGTGGATATGATCAATTTAAACTCTTTATGAAATCACTCCTTCAGGAACTAGAAGCAGGCAATAAAGTGGAGCTGATATTGAAAGGATATGCATCTCCAAGGGCTGACTCTAAATACAATCTAGCATTGGGCCAACGAAGGGTAAATTCTGTCAAAAATGATATGATATTTTATGATAATGAAGTATTAAAACCATACTTCTTATCAGGTCAATTGGTCTTGACAGATATATCCTTTGGTAAAGAACTGGCACCACCTGATGTAGAAAGTAGCCTAGAAGACGAGCGTAACTCTATATACAATATAAAGGCCGCAAAAGAAAGAAGGGTAGAAATATTAAGAGCATCACGAAATTAAAAAAACAAATGAAATCTCTCAAAAAGGCAATTAGGGTATGTCATAAAGATATAAAGATTGTTTTTTTGAGAAGATTCAATTTGACCATTAAAAAATAAATAAAATTAATCCGATGAATATCTTTGTAATGGGAAATATATCTAAAAAAATATTTACGGCTATTTGCAGGTTAAGCATCATAGTTATTATCTTCTTGTCTTTACCAAATGTAGGTAAAAGTACACACATTGTAGGTGGTAATATAACTTACAAAAGTATTGGAAATGCGCCAGGAGGTAAAGGGTTTACAGTTCGATTAACACTAAGACGAGACTGTTTTTTAGGATCACCAGAGGCTGAATTTGATAACCCTGCTTATGTTGGTATTTTTAGTGCTAAGGATGGTACATGGATTAGGTCTTTTACGATGCCTTTTATGTCATCTGATACGCTCAATGAGTTTATCAGGAGTGATTGTGGATTTGAAGGAACTCAAGTTTGTGTGCATGAAACCACCTATACAGGATCAATAACACTACCCAGTACACCTGGTGGATACATAATTGCATACCAAAGATGTTGTCGTAATATCTCCTTAAATAACATCATCGATCCTGTATCAACTGGAAGTACTTATTGGGTGGCAATAACAGAAACAGCCTATACTTTTAACAACAATTCGCCTACTTTTAACCAATGGCCTGATGTGTATATTTGTAATAATAGACCAATAGACTTTGACCATAGTGCTACAGATATTGATGGTGACTCATTATCATACAAGTTATGTTTGCCGTCTTTAGGAGCAAGTATAGCAATTCCACAACCTACGCAAGCTAGTAAACCTCCATATGCAGGTGTTATTTGGGCACCACCTTATTCCATCAATGATTTACTCGGAGGCGTACCCTTAAAAATTAATGTTCAGACAGGATTGATTACAGGCACCCCGAATCTTGTAGGACAATTTCTAGTAGGTATTTGTGTAGAAGAATATCGGAAAGGTATTTTGCTAAGTACTGTACGAAGGGATTTTCAATATAATGTAAGGCTTTGTAGTCAACCACCGTTGGCCGAGTTTTCTACTTCTGAGTCCAATTGTGATGGTCTGCGTGTAGAGTTTTATAATGAGAGTCTTAGTGCAAGTAATTTTAGGTGGAATTTTAATTTTCCAAGCACGGATCCTGCATTCCAATCTACAGAAGCAAATCCAATATTTAATTTTCCATCTTCGGGCGTTTATAATGTCAGACTTCTTGCTACTAGGGGGTCAGATGGATGTTTTGATACCATAGTAAAGACCGTATCGGTTTTTGAAAAT
>JBGSOH010000248.1:0-3233 GCA_041739205.1 Saprospiraceae bacterium | reverse complement strand
CAATAATTTACCGCCAGCTACTTATAGAGTTAGGTTTGAGAAACCAATGAGCTATATTGCTACGGATATGAACAAGGGAGCTAATCCAGCATTGGATAGTAATGCAGATCCAATTACAGGATTTACAGAATTGATTCCACTGGCAGCAGGTGAAAACAATCTTACCATTGATGCAGGTTATTACAAACTGGCTAAAATAGGTGACTTTGTATGGGAAGATAGAAATTCTAATGGTATTCAAGATCCATTAGAACCTGGTATTCCAAATGTTACAGTAGAATTAACTGGTACAGATGCGCGTGGTACAGTCATTAACACTTCTACTACTACCAATGGTGTAGGATTCTACGAGTTTGCAAACTTGGTACCAGGTACCTATGTAGTAAGATTCGTAAAACCAGGGGATTTGTATAAAGCTTCTCCTGCCAATGTAGGAATGGATGATGCTAGAGATAGTGATGCAAGTATTGTAAATGGCCAAACAGGAACTATTCTGTTAAAGTCAGGTGAAAACAATAATACAATTGATGCAGGATTTTTCAGATGCGCATATGTCGGTGATTATGTATGGTTAGATGATAATGGTACAAATCAATACATACAAGATGGTTCGGATGTAGGGTTAAATGGTATATTGGTGGAATTATATACTACTGCAAATCCTTCTACACCAGTTCAAAGTATGTTGACCATTGATAATCCTAAATTCCCTGGACAGAAAGGTTATTACAACTTTGAAGTTTGTCAAGTAGGTACTTATTTTATCAAAGTGATCAAACCTGAGATTTATGAGTATGTACAGCCAAATATGGGACTTGATGATAGTAAAGATAGTGACATCATTGATTTCTTAAACATGAGTACGCTTACATTTACAGTTACATACGCTGCTATCATTAATGATATCGATGCAGGTCTTAAGTCAAAACCATTGCCAGTAGAACTTTTGGACTTTACAGGTAGATACAATAGTAATAAAGATGTTAATGAGTTGACTTGGGCAACTGCTTCAGAAGTTAATAATGATTACTTTGAGATCGAAAGAAGTTTTGAAGGACGTGCTTTTGAGACAGTGGGTATCGTAGAAGGAAAAGGTAATTCAGCAAGCAGAGTGAGTTATGATTTCACTGACAATGACATTGCATTAAATGGTACGTATACATACCGTCTAAGACAAGTAGATTTTGATGGTAGATTTGAATACTCTAATTTGGTAAATATTGAAGTCTCAAGAAAGGGAGTTGTGAAAACAGCAATCTATCCTAACCCTTCAGTGAGTGATGTAAATCTTGATATCTACGCAGTAGAAGGAGCAGAAGTAAAAGTTGATATCTATGATAATTTAGGTAAATTAGTAATCCAAGGATTCATAAATGAAGTGATGACAGGCAATGTTAAAACGTCGAAAATTGAGTCAGGAAGACTAAATGAAGGAGTATATTATATAGTGGTCAATGTAGATGGTGAGTTATCAACACACAAATTGATTATTATAGAATAACGTTTTCAAATTCAGGTGTTTATGTTGTAATAACGTAAAGCTAAATTTAATCGGAATGAGGGGAGTCAGTAATGGCTCCCCTTTTTTGTGTTTTATAAAATGTCCAAGGAATGTCATTTTTGTCTAAAAAACAAAAAATAATTTTGTATATATAAACTATTATAATATATTTGTCTTCCAATTAGTACGGAGTTATGTAATAATATACACTGCTCAGACAATTTTTTACCTTTAATTGCCGCACATTTACCATACCTTTTTTCTTTGTATTTTAAGTACCCGTAATTTAAATATTTATGTTTAATTTGAGTGATGAATCAAAGGAAACGATTACAATTGATAGTTTTGAGATAAATGAAGTCGGAATTATTCTGGAGTTACAACATTATGAAAATGGTATTATTAGAAACACAGAATTAGTTTCGAAATCAACTGGAAAGGTTTGGAAAGTTATTGCAAGATTATTGTACGATCATGCTCTTCAATACCAAAAGATATTCGCAGGTGAGGCAAAGGAGTTTATTCTGATTGGTTTTGAATCTACCGCACTCCTTCAAGAATCGATAGACCGAATAAAAGATAAGGAAAGTCGAAACATCTTTAGATATATTCTTGAGCCAGTAAACCACCTTGAAAAACCTGCTATCGGGGACACATTGACTATTGTAAAGCCTACAAAAAGGCAGTTCAACTTAATGAAAACTCGTTAATAGGCTCAGAAGTATTATTTTATTATTTAATCTTGATTCGATAGTCACAAATCAAGGTTAAATCTCGTTTGCATTCTATTCTACAAGTTTATTAATTAAAGCCAATTATGGATACACTTCAAAGGGTTACTTCTTAAGTGATTAAACAATTATATATTTTGGCATTACAAAAATGGCTATAACTTTAAAAACTACAACTTCATTAATAATTGACATTAATGGTGGGTAAGTTTATCTTACCATTTAAATTATTTTGCTTTTAGATTTGCATGAAGTAGTAGTGGAGTTTAAGCTTAAGGCAGTGCTAGTTTGTATGGAGTGTCATGCTAGCGTCTATGTAGCGTAATCGGGCTAAGGTCGGGGCAACCTCGGCACAACCTTGGGACAAGGTCGGGACAACCCTTTTGAGATTTTATTGAAAAGTGGTAGTTTTTATGCGTTTCGGGCTAGTTTTAGTATAAAATTTAGATTTATGGTACCATTTGATTTTCCATAGAAGTATCAGGTATAAAGATAGGTTTTATTGGTTAGGAAATGGGAAAATTTTGAAAGATTTTTTTATTGGGAAATTTAATTGCCACAAAGGCTCGAAGGCGCTAAGGTGTGACAAAAAAGGTTAGCATTTCTTTTGTGTTTTTGTTTCGTACCTAAAGGCACGGGGATTGATTTTCGATGTTTATTTCTACCGATATTTTGTCCCTAGTGGGACAGGTTTTAGGTTCATTTGATTTGGGTGAGTTTTTTATCTCGCAGATTACGCAAATTTCGCAGATTTTTTTGGAAAAGAATATTGCCACAAAGGCTCGAAGGCGCTAAGGCATGTCAAAAAACGGTAGAGTGTCTTTTGTGTTGTTGTTTTGTACCTAAAGGCACGGGAATTGGGTTTCGATGTTTATTTCTACCGATATTTTGTCCCTAGTGGGACAGGTTTTGGGTTCATTTGATTTGGGTGAGTTTTATATCTCGCAGACTACGCAAATTTCGCAGATTTTTTTTGGAAAAGAATATTGCCACTAAGGCTC
>JBGSOH010000228.1:0-3652 GCA_041739205.1 Saprospiraceae bacterium | reverse complement strand
GGAAAAGATGAGATTTGGGTGGCCAATTATTTACAATCAGCTTAACATTTATTTTGAAAATAGAATCATTATTAATTAACAACGTCCCGTGAAATTAAATTTGATTTTTCTCAAACACAAAATTATGCACGAGCTCCATTTTTTTTGAGAAAACTACTGATCTTACTACTTGGTCATCTTGTGATCAAGTGATGTTTAATCAAAATCTTAATCTCCTTAATTCCTTAATGGTTAAGTAGATTTGTTGCTTGAAGTTTTAAATTAGTGCATCGTAGCTCTTAGCTGACTGCATTCTATGCCACCATTGCAAATATACAATCTCATCTCTCCTAACTCATCTCTCCTAACTCATCATTCAACCCTCAATATTAGCATTTATGTATGTAAAATATTTTGCTAAAAATACTATGTCATATCAAATTACCTGTTTATCTTGCAATCGTTATTAGGAGATATTACGTGACTGCAGCGCAAGATGACTTCAAGATAACTGTGAGTAGAAAGGATAGTGGAGATTTAATTACAATCAAATAGTACTTATGAAAAGTCTGAAAATATTATTTTGTCTAGTAATTGTTCAATTTAATTTGTTTGCACAATTAAATTAGAGCAAATTATCAAGGGTAGTCGGGTAGAGTTTGGTAATAGGATAGTACTTTCTGACGACGGAAAGACCTTGCTCATTACATCAGAAAACTATAACATTGAGAATGATGTTTTCAGGCTTTACTTTTATCGCAAGACTTCAGATGGCTGGGAGAGTGTCGATAGCATCGTAAATGTAAGCAAAACAGATTTGTTTTTTGGACACATAAGTACAAGTTATGATGGTTCAATTATTGCATCAAGTAAGTCTAATAGTTTTTTAAATCAATCAATTTTAATACTCAAATTTAATGGGTCAAAATATGACTCAATTTATACAATCGCAAATAACCAAAGTACTCAATATAGTTTTGCAACGTGTCTTAAGTTATCTTATGATGGAAAGAAATTGATATCCAATTATTTAGCACTAAATTTATTTAACACATATAAAAGTAATGGTAACTCATATGAATATCAAAGAATAAATTCATTACAAAAACCAAGTTCTACAAAAATATTTGCTAGAAGTCTTGATTTGTCGAGTGATGGACTTTTTATGGTTGCCAATAATTTAGTTCAGTTTTTACCAAATATTTCAGGAAATATAGAATTTTATCAATGGCAAGATAATAAATGGGTTTTACATTCCATTATACCCAATAATGAAGATCTGAATTTTTTTGGTAATAGAGTCGTATTATCGGATGATGGCCAAAAGTGTATTTTTGGAATAACAAAAGATACTGCTGAAATTATTAGATCATACAAAAGGATAGGATTTGAATGGATTCAATATGGGAAAGATATAGTTTTAGATCATTGCGAGTTGATAGATTTTAATGAAACTGGCACAGTTTTAGATATTTCAGCAGATGGCAATATTTTATGTGTAAGTCCATCATCTTGTCGGGATTCCGAAGATGGATTTAAAATATTCAGGTATTTAAACGATAATTGGAATGAAATAAAACTGCCTTCTTACGAAGATACTAAATATGCCCCAGGTCAAAGTGCAAATATTTCTGACGATGGTAAAACTGTTGTGGTAGGTTTTTCAAAAATTAAGACAAATAACAATTTTCCTGATTATGTTGCAGTATATAGTTTAGACAATACGGTGGGAACAAGCGATGAATTGGAAAATCAGTTAAAAATCCATCCCAACCCAACAAGCAGCATTATATACATCCAAGGCCTACAAGAAGAATCCAAAGTCATCATCCAACATATCAACGGACATGTCATCAAGACATTAGCCACCACAGATGGACAGGTAGATATCAGCGAATTACCAAATGGGCTTTATATTTTTGAAATACAAAACAAATACATCAAGGAAAGACATAAGGTGTTGAAGATCGAGTGATTTGGTGATGTGTGATCGGGTGATGCTCGAAGTAATATTTAGTGCACTTTGATTGATTTTTATTGAGTAAAAAATTTGCAATTACATTGAATGTTTAAAATTATTAACACTCTATTAAAATATTTTAAAATGAAACATACCTTACTTTTATTCTTTCTTTTAACTCAAATTATTTCTATTGCTCAAATCCAAAGAGATCCTAAAGCATCATTTGCCCATCCTGAATTTATATCTAATGAACCGATCTGGCATTATACTGTGTATGATAGCACAAATATTGGTTTTCCTATAGAACGCCTTGCTGAAAGATTCACAGATGGATACAATGCAATTACTTATATTAGGCCTTGGAATTGGAAACCGATTATTGATGGACAATATATGTATGGGTATTCTACATCATTTGGAACCACAAGTCACATTTATGGCGCTATTGTTTATAAAATGGATTTGCAGACAGGAGAGTTAGTATGGCAAACTGTTTTTGACAATCGGCATAGTGATAGACAAGAGTACGTACAATCCATCGAAATAAAAAACAATGCTGTGGAAGTAATCACCATGCGGAGACTGACAAGCCATACGAGTGATCTTGTACCATTTTCATATAATTTATTTGGAGCAGATTCGTATGTTTGTAAAAGAGTTTATAATATGGATAATGGTCAACTACATGATTATAACTGTTGGGATAAGGATGATCCTAATACAGCAACAGTTGCTCCACATTCAGAAGGGAATCGGATTCTTCAAAAAACTAATGACGGTCAATTTCTGTATATGAATAATACTATTATTAGCAAAAAACATTTAGAACTTTCTATATTTAATAGTGAAGGACAATTAACATACAGAAGAATGGACACTATGTATTATCCAAAGGATAAATATCTAGATTTTTCAAAATTAAGACATGAAACACCTGGTGGGAAGATGATGTTTTTGGATAATGATACGATATTGGTATCTTATAACTACGACTTTTTTGATGGTTTTACTCGAGATGTAAAACCAGATTTATGCTATATTCAGATGTATGACAAGAGATTAAATCCTATAGGTAGACTAAGTACCGGGAAATTTGTTGAGATGTATGATGATAGTTATAATATTAGTCTTAGATATGCGTCACCAAAATATTTAGTCTTGTACATAAATCGTACAAATACAAATAATTATATAGTCTGCGATTATGAAATGAATATATTATCTAATTCAGAATTTGTACAAGAAGATAATAGTCTAGTAATTGGTTATGGAATGCTTGAATATTCAAATAAGCCCATAATGATTACCAAGACATATGGCTCCGTTTATCCTCGAGACATACCTCAATCCCTAAGTTATTACATTTATGAAAATGGAAACTGGCAAACTAAGTTCACACAAGAAATGGGAGAAAACCATTATTTAGATGAAATAAAATATCTTTCGGAGACACCTGATCATGATCTCATATTATGCGCAGACCATGCATTTTATCATGACGATTTAAACTTATCATGTTATGAGACCGATATGTGGATGCTCATAGATGGACATAAATTAGGGATAAAAACATCAACTAAAGATATCTCTATAAAAAACAATCAACTAAAAATCCATCCCAACCCAACAAATAGTATCATTCATATCCAAGGCCTACAGGAAGAAGCCAAAGTAATTATCCAACATATAAACGGACAAGTTATCAAGGCA
>JBGSOH010000210.1:0-4378 GCA_041739205.1 Saprospiraceae bacterium | reverse complement strand
TACCTTGAAGAAAATCTAGGTCTGCACCTTGGTCCGCTCCCATGACATGATTGATATACAAATGTACATAACCACGGTTGGCAGCAGGTGTTGGTGGTGTCCAAGCCATTTTTCTTTCGGCTAGTGCTTTATCACTGACATGGAGATGAAGTAATCGTTTCTCCACGTCTAACTCGATGATATCACCATTTTGTACCAATGCTAGATTACCACCAATGGCAGATTCTGGTGAGACGTGCAAAACAGCCGTACCATAAGCCGTACCACTCATCCTACCATCTGAAATACGAACCATATCTCTGATTCCTTTTTGCAACAACTTCTTCGGAAGCGCCATATTGCCAACTTCTGGCATACCTGGATAACCTACAGGACCTACATATTTCAACACCATCACACAAGATTCGTCTATATCCAAATCAGGGTCATCGATTCTAGCATTATAATCTTCTATACTTTCAAAGACTACGGCTCTACCTTTGTGTTTCATCAATGCTGGCGTAGCGGCAGATGGTTTTAGTACGGCACCATTTAAAGCAAGATTTCCTCTGACAACCACACATCCTGCTTCTGCAATCAAAGGATTATCAATAGGTGCGATGACATCTTCATTGTAACAAGTGGTAGATCCTTGGATGTTGTCATGGTGATTTTTGCCAGTGACCGTGATGACATTTTTATGTAAAAGCGCTTGTAACTGATCTAAAACAACAGGTAAGCCGCCTGCATAATAAAAGTCTTCCATGAGATATTTTCCAGAAGGCATGAGATTCAAAAGCAAAGGAATTTTACTGCCTATCGTATCAAAATCATCTAGTTTAAGGTCCACTCCTATCCTACCCGCAATCGCTGTGAGATGAATGATGAAATTGGATGAACCACCTACTGCAGCATTGACTTTGATGGCATTTTCGAAAGCTTCTCTAGTCAAGATTTTATCGATCGTTAAATCTTCTTTTACCATATCCACGATGCGTCTTCCGCTCAACTGTGCCAAAACTTTTTTGCGAGAGTCAACTGCAGGAATAGCCGAAGCACCCGATAAAGTAAGTCCTAAAGATTCGACCATACATGCCATCGTAGATGCTGTACCCATCGTCATGCAATGTCCGATGCTACGACTCATACAACTCTCGGCAAATTCGCATTCTTCTTGCGTCATTTTGCCTGTTTTCATATCTTCATCAAATTTCCACACGTGCGTACCAGAACCTATGGTTTGGCCTTTGTATCTACCATTGAGCATAGGTCCACCTGGTACTACAATGGTAGGAAGGCCTACACTTGCTGCACCCATGACGGTAGAAGGCGTTGTTTTGTCGCAGCCTGTGAGTAAGACAACGCCATCTATCGGATTGCCACGGATTGATTCTTCTGCATCCATACTAGCGAGATTTCTGAAAAGCATGGCCGTCGGTTTGAGCAATGTTTCACCCAAACTCATGATAGGAAATTCTACTGGAAATCCACCTGCTTCGAGTACCCCTTTTTTGACACTCTCCGCAATATCTCTAAAATGTGCATTACAAGGCGTCAACTCGCTGAAAGTATTACAAATACCAATGACAGGACGACCGTCAAACATATCCGTAGGCATGCCTTGGTTTTTCATCCACGATCGGTAGATGATGCCATCTTTATCTTTTTTGCCAAACCAGCCTTGCGATCTCATTTCTTTGCTCATTTACAGTATATTTTAAATGTGGATATAATAAGGTATTCTTTTTAACCACGGATTTACATCCGTGGTTATTAATATTTCACCCCTTCGGGTATATTTTTGAATATTACAAGTAAAGATATTATTTCAAACGATACACTGCTAATGAAAAAGGTGGAATTTCCACATTCAAGAGATTATTTTTGACAACCATGTTTTTAATAGATTTTGGAGTGATCTTATTTCCATTTTCAAAGGAGTTGTGGTCGTCTACTTTTGCAGAAGTTAACAATTCTCCTGTACAAGAAGTGAAGGCCTGACCACGTAGATCGATGTCTATTTTTTCTGATTTAGTATAATGAAGGTTTACTACGGAAATGGTCACTACACCCGTGCTATCCTTGGAAGCAGAAACAGAAATATTTGGTATTTTTTGGCCATTAAACTCATAATTGGTGACATTCTGCACATTGGCATCTAATAGAAGGGCATCTTGGTGCACGTTGTACATACGCATCACATGATATGTAGGCGTCAAGATCATTTTTTCTTCTTTGGTGAGAATGACCGACTGCAATACATTGACCACTTGTGCTAGGTTTGCGCCTTTGACCCGACGAGCATTATTGTGGAATATATTGAGTGTCAACCCTGCGATCATAGCATCACGCATGGTGTTTTGTTGGTAAAGTGCAGATCCTCCAGCGTCAGTTTCATACCAGCCGCCCCATTCGTCAACGATCAGAGACACTTTATTTTGTGGGTCATATTTATCCATAATGGTCGAATGCCCTTTGATAAATTCATCAATCTTGAATGCTTCATGCATGGTTTTGAAATATTGTGCTTCTGTGAATCCTACTGAAGGTCCTTTTTCTGCCCATGACAATACAGAATAATGATGCAGCGCCAATCCTGAAACCATATTGTGTGGGATATTTTTCATAAGCGATTCCGTCCAAGCGTATTCTCCATCTGTCGCACCAGAAGCAATGCGATACAATCCAGAACCATTGGTCCAGTCTGTCATAAACGTCGCGTATTGGCGATATACATTGGCATAATAATCAGCTGTCATATTGCCACCGCATCCCCAAGCTTCATTCCCTACGCCCCAGAGTTTGACATTCCAAGGATCTTTTCTACCATTTTTCTGTCTCAATAGCACCATTTCACTCGGTTTAGTACTATTGACATAATCTACCCAATCCATCAAGTCCTGCACAGATCCGCTTCCTACATTAGCAGCAAGGTAAGGTTGTGTGCCAATTTTTTCACACAAGTCTAGAAACTCATGGGTACCAAAACTATTATCTTCTACATTTCTTCCCCACCAAAGATTGACCATTTTGGGTCTTTCTGCTTTTGGACCGATACCATTTTTCCATTGGTAAGCATCTGCAAAACATCCACGCGGCCATCTGAGATTAGGCACTTTTAAGTCTTTGAGCGCTTGAACAATATCCGTACGAACACCATTTTCGTGTTTGATTTTGGTGTTATTGTCGCCAACGTAGATACCATCATACACACAACGTCCAAGATGCTCTGCAAAATGACCGTAAATATGTTTATTGATTTTTTCTTTTTCGATGTCTGTATTGACAATGATGTTTACAGGGCTTTGTGCAAAACCAACTTGGACAACACAAAGTAAAATAGCAGCAAAAATTGTTTTTGAAATAAAATTAAACATCATCTTTATTTTTTGAAGATCATTGAATTAAACCAAATGTATAAGTTGTTGTGCTTGCGTATTTCTCACCAGGTTGCAGCAGTGTAGAAGGATAATCTGGTCTATTAGGTGAATCTGGAAAATGTTGTGTTTCCAAACAAAGTCCTGATCTTTTGTTATACTTTACACCATTTTTGCCCACAATCGTACCATCTAGAAAATTACCAGAATAAAACTGAATGCCCGGCTCTGTCGTCTCTACGGTTAAGGTACGTCCACTCAAACTATCTTGTAATATAGCTGCTACCATCATTCCTGAAGAAGTGTTTTGGTTAAGTACCCAATTATGATCATAACCTAAGCCATTTTTAAGTTGCGTATCATCTTTGTTAATGTCAGATCCGATATTTTTAAATGCTCTAAAATCGAAAGGTGTGTTTGCCACATCAGCAAGACCATCCAATGGAATGAGGGTTTCATCAACGGCACAATACTTATCGGCAAAAATCTGTAGGGAATGATCCAGAATATCTAATTGACCACCATTGAGATTGAAGTAGCTATGATTGCACATATTTACAATCGTTGGTTTATCCGTTGTCGCTTCAAAATCTATTTTTATGGCGTTTTCATTGGTTAATGTGTAGGTGACCTTATTTTGTAAATTACCTGGATATCCTTCTTCCATATCTTTGCTCAAGTAGGTCATCACCAAAGATGGTTCTTCGGCTACTACAGTTTGAACATTCCACATCACTTTATCATATCCTTTGACACCACCGTGAAGATGATTGGTATTGTCATTGGTAGCCAATTGGTATGATTTTCCATCAATGGAGAATTTACCTTTTGCAATCCTATTTCCATATCTACCAATAATTGCACCGAAGTAAGGATTGTTTTTTTCATACAAAGACACACTGTCATAACCCAAGACCACATCAGCCATAACGCCAGATTTGTCGGGAACAAACACGGAGACAATGATGCCGCCAAAGTCCGTGATGGAAACTTTTACGCCATTTTTATTGGTAAGTGTGTAC
>JBGSOH010000192.1:0-11914 GCA_041739205.1 Saprospiraceae bacterium | reverse complement strand
TCCGTAGGGACGAGACATTTGATCAGCCACGATGTGCAAAGTCTATGACTTTTGGACAAATAAATTGCGGATATCCTGACAGAAGAATAATGAAAAGATTGTAAAAAAAACCGATGGAACTTAGTAGTAACTCCATACTTTCTCCATACATGCTCCCTACTTACTCCGTATCAACTCCCTACATGCTCCGTACACGTTCCGTATATACTCCCACCATATTCCCACCGAGTTCCCACTGAGTTCCCACCGAGTTCCCACGAGTTCCCACTGAGTTCCCACTGAGTTCCCACTGAGTTCCCACCGAGTTCCCACGAGTTCCCACTGAGTTCCCACTAGCGTCGACTGATGTATTAAAGTATCAGTCAACTTAAATAAAAGTATCCTATAGAAAAAGTTGTAACTGAAGCATCAATTGAGCAAATTCATAAAAAAGATAAATCATTCAATATTCACCCATAATTTTTTCAGGCTAAAACCAACAAAAAGTGCTATTACAAATGCTATGGCAGCATTTGCCATCTGTCCATAGATGATGTACCCAGTTCCAAACAGAAGAGAATATATACCTATACACCCTAAAAACATCATGAGCACCTCAGTAGAAAGTTTACCAGTTTTGGTATGTTCTTGTGTGATAGATCCGTTTGCCATGCCTTGAGAAATTACGGGTTTCCATCCCATTCCATGTGGTCTGATAGTTTTATAGAATTGTATTAAGACTTTACCATCCGTAGGCTTTGTGACTAAAGCGGTTACAACCCATGCAATAGTTGTGAGCAGTACACCGATCACTAATTTTTCATGAGATGCTAGTTGGTCCTTGACGCCTATTTCCATAATTACTGCAATTACAAATGAGACTACCATAGCTACAATTTCACTCATAGCATTGATTCTCCACCAAAACCATCTTAAAATAAACAAAAGTCCTGTCCCTGCGCCTATTTGTAAAAGTATATTAAAAGCTTGTAGTGCATTGGTCAACAATAAAGCAAAGATCGCTGCCAAAACCATTAGAATTACTGTAGATATCCTACCCACATTTACCAATTCTGTTTCTTTTGCGGTTGGATTTACAAATCGTTGGTAAAAATCATTTACAATATAACTGCTTCCCCAATTCAAATGTGTACTTATAGTCGACATCAATGCCGCTATCAATGCAGCTATCACGATACCAAGCAAACCAGCAGGAAGAAAAGAAAGCATAGCTGAAAAAGCTAAGTCATCCTTTACAAAAGCAGGATTTATGCCAGGGAAAGCGGTTTGAATGGAATCTAATGTTGGGAATACAATCAAAGATGCCAAAGCTATCAAAATCCACGGCCAAGGGCGTAAAGCATAATGTGCTACATTAAATAGAAGGGTTGCTGCAATAGCATTTTTTTCGTTTCTTGCTGATAACATTCTTTGCGCAATATATCCACCACCACCAGGTTCAGCACCTGGATACCACACACTCCACCATTGCACTGCTATAGGAATGATAAGCAAAGGAACCAAGACTTCCATATTATTAAAATCCGGTAGGAAATCTAATTTTGGTGCCACAGTTGGGTGGGATAATAGGTTAGAAAGTCCACCTATTTCAGGCATATTTACAATATACACACTTGCCCATACCATTCCTATCATAGCTAAAGTAAACTGAAAAAAATCAGTATAGATGACACCTTTAAATCCTCCTACAGATGCGTAAATAACCGTTACGAAAGATACAATCAAAACGGTGTGTAAAGCGGACAGACCCAACAGTATTCCACTTATCTTAATACCAGCTAGCATGACAGTTGCCATGATCATGACATTAAAAAATACCCCTAAATATATGGCACGAAAACCACGCAAAAAACTAGCTTCCCAACCACTATATCTCATCTCATAAAACTCCAAATCTGTCGTGATGCCCGAACGTCTCCACAATTTCGCATAAACAAAAACAGTCAGCATCCCTGTCAGCAAAAAGGCCCACCAAGCCCAATTACCTGCCACGCCACTCGTTCTAACAATGTCTGTGACAAGATTAGGAGTATCTGCTGAAAATGTTGTGGCTACCATAGATACGCCAAGTAACCACCAAGGCATATTACGTCCACCTAAAAAAAACTCAGAACTACTAGACCCAGATTTCCGAGAGACCAGGAGTCCTACGACCATAGTAATAATAAAAAATAGCGCTATGACTACCCAATCCACAATGGCTAACTGCATGACAATTCGTTTTGATGGGTGAAAGTTAGATTTTATTATTTAGACAAAAAAATTTATACATCATGTTTTACATTTATGGCACAAATGAAGGTTATTTTTACAAATAGTTCGAACTTTGAATGTCACCATATGGTTATATGTAGATGTATCATACAATAGATCATTTTTACATTACAAAACAAGAACCCAATAAAAGTTGTTTGCTCGCCTTACGTGCATTAATAATCAGTTTAGATCCAAAAATAAATGAAACCCTTAAATATGGCATGCCTTGTTTTTGCTATGGTAAAAAACCACTATGTTATCTTTGGGAAGATAAAAAAACGGACGAACCTTACATCTTGATGGTAGAAGGCAAAAAGCTCTTACACCCAAAATTAGAAGAAGGTAATCGATCCAAAATGAAAATATTCCGCGTAAATGCACACGAAGACTTACCTATAATTACTATCAACGAGATATTACTTGAGGCTTTAAAATTTTATAGCTTATAAAGAATTTTACTTCCTCTCTGTAGGCCCTAATCTCCATATTTAGTCTACTTACCTTCAAGCATATCTTAACTTTTATGGTGGAAATTCAAAACGTCGTGGATAAGACATTGGCGCAACTAAAGACTTTTTTGTCCCTTTTTTTCTTGTAACAATATATATAAATACGCTACCTTTGCGTTTCTTACGTTAAAGTGTAATTTAAAGATAATGAATATCATAAAAAGTGTGTCAGTTAAATTGGCATTATTTGTAACCATAGTCTCTTTCTTTTCATGTTCCAATGATTTTGATCTTACCGAAGGTAAAGTAGACATACCTGTCGTTTACGGTGTAATTTCAGATAAAGATACTGCTACCTATATAAGAGTAGAGAGAGCATTTTCAGATGAAGAAACATCCGCTTTTATTTTAGCAAAGGATCCTGCTTTATTGTATTATGATAATATTGAAGTCTCAATAGTTCATGTAAAAACAGGTAAGAGCCACCGATTAACACGCGTAGATGGAAATCTCGAAGGCTACCAAAGAGCGGAAGGAGCATTTGCAGATGCACCAAACTACCTTTACAAAATAAAAAATAATGAGATCAATTATGTAGGGAAAGACGATTATAGACTTGTGATTAAAAAAAATGATAATACAATATTGACAGAAGCTACTACTACAGCTATAACTCCATATAGTGTTGCAAGTGTATCAACTCCTAATGTTAGTGCAAAACTGGCTTTTGGGTACAACACTGACTTTAGAATAAGGTGGTCAGGTGGTGACGAAGGTGTCATACATGATATCAAATTGTTATTCCACATCACAGAAGTAAAAAACAATCAATCTGTAGATACCACAATCACTTGGAATGTAGCAAGAAACATCACAAGATTTGAACATAGTCTTAAAGGTCAGGCATTCTATGAGTTTATGAATGGAGCTTTTGTTAAAGAAACCAATATTGAAAGATTTTTCAATTCAGCTGAGTTAGTAATTATTACTGGAGGACAAGCTGTAAAAGACTACATATCAATAGGTCAAGCCAATTTAGGTATTACCTCAAGTGGAGAAATTCCAATTTACACTAATCTAAGTAATGGCGGAGTTGGTTTGTTTTCGGCTAAGACGGAGTTTATCAGAACTGATATCGAACTTGCATCCGCTACTCTAGACTCACTTAGGAATGGTATCTTTACAAAAAGCCTAAATTTCAAATAAGCTAGTTTTAGTTCTAAAATTCAAACTTTAAGGAAATATTGGAAAACAAGAATAACTGACGAACTGTCAGGCTTTCTTGACTTTTTTACCGACTTCTTATCCATTTTGACAGGCACTATATCTCGATTTTGCTAAAATTTCATTTGGCATAAGTATTGACTATACATTATTGTAAATTAAAAAATCAATTACTTAAAATCAAATAAAAACACATAGCAATGGGTAAAATAATAGGTATAGACTTAGGAACCACAAACTCTTGTGTCGCAGTAATGGAAGGTAATGAACCTGTCGTTATAGCGAATGAAGAAGGCAAAAGAACCACGCCTTCCATCGTTGCATTTCTTGACAATGGTGAGAGAAAAATAGGAGATCCTGCAAAAAGACAAGCCATCACTAATCCAACTAGAACCATAGCATCTATCAAAAGATTTATGGGAAATAGGTTCAGTGAAGTAGGTAAGGAAGCAGGTAGAGTAGCTTACAAAACAGCAAAAGGAGACAATGATACTGTACGAATAGACATCGACGGTAGATTGTACACGCCCCAAGAAATCTCAGCAATGGTACTTCAGAAAATGAAGAAAACAGCTGAAGACTTCTTAGGTCAAGAAGTGACAGAAGCAGTTATAACAGTACCTGCATATTTCAATGATTCTCAAAGACAAGCAACAAAAGAAGCAGGTGAAATCGCTGGTTTAAAAGTACAAAGAATCATTAATGAGCCTACAGCAGCAGCTTTAGCTTATGGCTTGGACAAAAAACAACACGATTCAACAATCGCTGTATTTGACCTTGGTGGTGGTACATTTGATATCTCGATCCTAGAGTTGGGTGATGGTGTATTTGAAGTTAAATCAACGAATGGTGATACACATTTAGGTGGTGACGATTTCGATCAAGTGATTATAGATTGGTTGGCTGATGAATTTAAAGCACAAGAAAATGTTGACCTTAGAAAAGATCCAATGTCTCTTCAAAGAATCAAGGACGCAGCAGAGAAAGCAAAAATAGAATTGTCATCTTCAGCGGAGACTGAAATCAATTTGCCTTATGTAACAGCAGTAGACGGAGTTCCAAAACACTTAGTTATGAAACTGAGTCGTTCAAAATTTGAGCAATTGGCTGATACCCTTATCAAAAGAACACTGAAGCCTTGCGAAGATGCATTAAAAGATGCAGGATTGGCAAAAAGCAAAATCGATGAGATCATCCTTGTAGGTGGATCTACTAGAATACCAGCTATCCAACAAGCAGTAGAAGACTTCTTCGGCAAAAAGCCAAATAGAAGTGTTAACCCTGATGAAGTAGTAGCACTAGGTGCTGCCATCCAAGGTGGTGTATTGAGTGGTGATGTGAAAGACGTCCTTTTACTTGACGTGACGCCATTATCATTAGGTATTGAGACAATGGGAAATGTATTTGACGTAGTAATCGAGTCTAACAGTACTATTCCTACCAAAAAGACCAAAACATACTCTACAGCTGCTGACAATCAACCAAGTGTAGAAATACATATCCTACAAGGTGAGCGACCAATGGCTCGTGACAATAGAAGTGTCGGTAGATTTATCCTAGATGGAATACCACCATCACCAAGAGGTGTACCACAAATCGAAGTAACATTTGATATGGATGCAAACGGTATCTTAAAAGTTGCAGCAAAAGATAAAGGTACAGGAAAGGAACAAAATATCAGAATAGAAGCATCTACAGGTCTTTCGCAAGAAGAAATCGCTAAAATGAAAGCAGAAGCAGCTGCAAATGCTGACTCTGACAAAATAGCAAAAGAGAAAGCTGAAAAACTCAATACGGCTGATGGATTAATATTCCAGACAGAAAAGCAAATGAGTGAATTAGGAGATAAAATACCTGCTGACAAAAAAGCAAGTATTGAATCAGCACTTGCGGCACTTAAAGATGCACACAAAATGCAAGATATAGCAGCTATTGACAAAGCGATGGAAACCATGAATACAGCATGGCAAGCGGCATCCCAAGATATTTACCAAGCTAGTCAAAATGGTGGAGCAGAAGGTGGTGCTCCAGATTTCGGAGCAGGTGCGCCAAATGATGGAAATAATACCTCAGAAGATGTGACAGATGTAGAATTTGAAGAAGTAGGCGAAGACAAAAAATAGTCGAGCAAAGAAATCAAATAAATCAATAGTCTATAAGGCCAGAGAGTAGTGATACTTTTCTGGCTTTTTTTATTACAGATCAAAAGTGAATATAACTTTTCTTTAAGAAAATGTGTTAGTTGAGTGAAGTAGAATGTTTTGAATAACATTGTATACATCATCCTGATAGTCACGTCAACACTAAAATGTATTCTTTTGGGTGCAATTGTAAAATACTTACCTTATAATTGGTTCAAAGTCAGCTTTGGTGTTTTCGTATTATTAATAATACCTTATATTCTTAGGGCCACTAATCAAAGTCATCCATTACTTGGTTCACAAAATGAAATAGTTCTTCCCTTTGATTACCACCAAGGTTTTATTATTGTGGACATAATTTTTCATAAAAAAATACCATTAAAATTCATACTAGATACTGGCGCTGAAAATTCAGTTTTACTGAAAAGGCAATATGCCGAAATACTAAAAATACCATATTCAAAAAGAATTAAACTTTTAGGGTCAGACATGAATAGAGATGTTTTTGCCCACGTCTGCAATAGCATTTATTTACAATTGGTTAATACCCAGACTATAAAGAGCAACATCATTGTACTAGAAGATGATATGGTTTTCCTTGAAGAATATATAGGCAAACCCATTGACGGAATTTTAGGTGCAGAATTTTTCAGAGGATTACTATTAAAAATAAACTACAGAAGAATGGAAATAACCGTTTCAGATCCTAATACATATAATTACAAAAAACTAAATAAACACCAATCCTTTGACATAGAAATTATAAATTCTAAACCCTACCTCAACTGTAAAACTTCAGTTCTACCAGGCAAAGAGACTATTTCAAAATTACTATTAGATACGGGTGCAAGCCTAACTACGATGTTTCATAATAATACAGACAGTCTACTTATTCTACCCAAACAAATTATTAAAGGCAATCTTGGAAAAGGATTAGGTGGTGAGATCAATGGTTTTGTAGGCAAGGTGCACAAACTAAATGTTGGCACATTTGAGTTTAATAATTTAGTAAGTAGTTTTCAAGACCTAGATGACATCGTATTGAAAGCTGACAAAGTAATACGTAACGGTCTGATAGGCAATCATTTATTAGAACGTTTTGACGTTGTATTAGATTTACATCATTCAAAACTATATCTTAAAGCACACAAAAATTATAACAAAGACTTCGAATATGACAAGAGTGGGATCACCCTTTATGCATTTGGCGAACATCTCAATGAATATTACATCAGACACATTGTAGAAGGTTCTCCTGCTGATGTAGCAGGCTTACAACCAGGTGACATTATCAAAAAAGTTGGATTCTGGTCATACAAATGGCTAAATATCAACAAAATAAATAAAAAACTTGCTGGAAAAGCGGGTAAAGAGATTAAATTTAAAATACTAAGAAATGGCCAAAAGCTATCAAAAACCATTATCCTAAGAGACCTTTTAGATGACAAAAAAATAGAGAATTGAAAAATATTCACTTAATTTGTACTTTTAATGTCAGAACCAAATAATGGACATACAAAAGAGAAGGCAACAACAAGCTAAAACCATAAGAGGATTCAGAAAAGTGCATAGAGTAAGTGGTATTTTTTTGTTTGCATTTTTATTCTTGGTAGGACTTTCAGGCATCCTCTTGGGTTGGAAAAAAAATAGTGGCGGGTTAATACTCTCTAAAACAGAAAAGGGAGTGTCAACAAAACCAGAAGATTGGTTGACCATTGATAGTCTTTACAATAAAGCATCTCTTTATATACAAGATTCAATGTCTGAAAAACTTGATCCCACCATAGATCGCTTAGATATTCGACCGGAAAAAGGTATAGTAAAATTTACTTTTAAAGAACATTATTATGGTCTACAAATAGACGCAATGACTGGTAATATATTAAAAGTAGAAAGAAGAAATGCAGATATTATTGAGCAAATTCATGACGGATCAATGGTAGATAAGTATTTAGGCATAAAAGATGGATGGTTTAAATTATTCTATACAACAGTAATGGGACTAGGTTTAATAACCTTTACAGTGACAGGATTCTGGCTTTGGTACGGTCCTAAACGAATGAAATCAAGCTAAAACGTGATAAGTAACATTATTAACTAAATAAAACAATAAGTAATGATAGCATTTTTATTATTGATTTTGGGTTTGGGTATGGTTGTGTATGGTGCAAACTTTATGGTAGATGGTGCATCGGCGCTAGCAAAAAGATATAACATTCCCAATATTGTGATAGGGCTTACCATAGTAGCATTTGGAACATCAGCACCTGAACTTGCTATCAGTGCCTACTCCGCTGCTACAGGAAATTCTGAAATAGCTTTAGGCAATGTCATTGGATCAAATACTGCTAATATTCTACTAATCTTAGGTATCACGGCAATCATATATCCACTGACTATACTAAGAAATACCGTACAAAAAGAGATTCCTCTTAGTCTTTTATCAGCAATTGTAGTTTATTTTTTGATAAATGATATTCAATATGCTGGCAGTAACCAGAATATAATCTCATTTTCTGATGGGATTATTCTACTTTCTTTTATGGCAATCTTTATGTATTATATGGTTCACTTAGCTCAAACAAGTGGAGATAATGAAGATCTCACGATACCAAACTGGAGTAAATATAAGTCACTTTTATATATCATTTCTGGGCTAGTTTTATTGATAGGTGGTGGAAAAATATTTGTGGACAATGCTGTTGAACTAGCTATCAAAGCTGGAATGAGCAAGGCTGTGGTAGGGCTAACCATTGTGGCAATAGGTACATCTCTTCCAGAATTGGCTACGAGTGTAGTAGCAGCCTTAAAGAAGAACTCAGATATAGCTGTGGGAAATATTGTAGGAAGTAATATATTTAATTCATTTCTAATATTGGGTACAAGCTCAGTGATTGCACCACTACCTAAAGGTGGAATTACAGATATTGATCTATATGTGTGTATTGGTGCTAGTGTTCTTCTATTGTTTTCAAGTCACTTTATGGGTAGATTCAAAATCGTAAAAACGGAAGGTATTATATTTATATTTTGTTATATCCTATATATTGGATATCAAGTAAGTCAAGTAACTAGTTAAAGTTAAATTTGTGCAAAGACTAAAAGTCTTCAAAATATTTTGTTACTTCGTTACTTTAAGACTTAGTGGAATAAAAAACAAGTATTAAAGGTCTTTAATTATGCGTTGCATCTCTTCATTCAGCTTCGCATAATTATTCTCTGACATGGGAGCAAGTGGTAGACGCACTTCATTCGTACAGTAGCCTAATATCTCCATAGCAGATTTGATGCCTACAGGATTCCCTTCAATATAAAGCCACTTATGAAGATCGTATGTCTTAAAATTTAAAGTACGAGCAGCATAATAATCCTGATCCAAAGCAAAATTAATCATCTGGCTGAACGCCTTAGGAAATGCATTTGCCATCACGGAGATGACACCATCACCACCAGCAGCAGTCATGGGGAGCGCTACTTCATCGTCACCTGAAGTCACAATGAAGTGATCAGGTTTGTTCTTTATAATCCTTGTGGTCTGAATAAGATCCCCAGATGCTTCTTTTATCCCAATTATATTTCTACTATATTCCGCTAGTCTTACGGTAGTTTCCCATTCCATATTTGACCTTGTTCTTCCTGGTACATTGTACAACAAAACAGGAACCGGACAAGCATCAGCCACTGCTGCATAATGCCTAAAAATACCTTCTTGCGATGGTTTGACATATGCTGGACTAGAAGACAAAATAGCTGCTATATTACTAAAATCGTATTCTTTAATTTTCCTGCACAATTCATTGGTATCGTTCCATCCGAAGTTACCTGCCACGAGTGGAACTCTATTATTTATCTTTTGAATACAATAATCCAATATTTCTCTAGCTTCTGATTCATTTAGTGTTGCTGTCTCACCTGTAGAACCTAAAGCAACGATATAATTGACACCACCATTAATGACATAATCTATGATTTTCCCTAATGCAGGATAGTCGATTTCATTATTTCTAAAAGGTGTGATAATGGCTACACCAGTTCCTATAAATCTTTGGTCCTTCATATGTCTATTTATATTTATGCTTCTTTAAAAAGTATCTTTATTGATAAAAAAAAATCTGATTCTACTTAACAGCTATTTTTTCGATGCCAACAATTATTTTTTCTATCAAGTTTTGCAATCCTTTCGATTCTTTACTATCGACTATAAAAGTAAAATATTTTTCCGACCTCTCTATGTTTGGTCCTATCACAAAAGTTGTTTGAGATTTAGCAATAATAAACTCAAAATGAGGGCGCATCTTTTCGCACAAAACGATCAAAATATCAAAATTTGTTTGAATAAATTCTTCTACTTTTTCGCCAAAAGGTACACCATACCATTTGACTTCTTTCTGATTGTAAGCATTATAATCTACATTGTCTAATGGCAATTTATTTTGAATAAAAGCAAGAGATTTTACTTGTTTATTGCCACTAGGATTTAACTGTTTTTTGAATTTATGGACTATTTTACGATCATCTTCAGATGTCCCGTCAAATATTATACCAATGACAGCCGCTGTATTTACTTCATTTTTTATGTTCTTTTTTGCAATGATTTGTGCATTCAGATCCTTTTCAAAAAACCATCTCTTTATCCTCTCAATCATTTGACCTTTTTAGCGACATTATTTAATATCTACAATATCATATCGTCCCATTTTGCTGTATTTCTCAATACGTTGGGTAATTCTTTCTTCTGGGTCCATGTTGATAAGGCCTGCTAGTTCAGCTTTAATATGAGACTTCAGGGTTTTGGCCATCTTCTCAGGATCAGTATGCGCCCCGCCAAGCGGTTCCTTCACGATGTCATCTATCAACCCAAATTCTAACATATGTTCGGGTGTGAGTTTCAGTGCTTCCGCCGCTTCTTCTTTATGATCCCAACTTCTCCATAAAATAGAAGAACAAGATTCTGGAGAAATAACCGTGTACCAAGTATTCTCTAGCATAAAAACCTTATCTCCAAGTCCGATACCCAAAGCACCACCTGATGCACCTTCGCCTATGACATAACAGAGACTCGGGACTCTTAGCTGTGCCATTTCAAATAGATTGCGTGCGATTGCTTCTGCTTGCCCACGCTCTTCTGCTTCAAGACCAGGGAAAGCTCCTGGTGTATCAATAAGACATATAATAGGTAGATTAAAACGTTCTGCTAGCTTCATGAGTCGGAGTGCCTTTCTATATCCATCAGGATTTGCCATTCCGAAATTTCGGAATTGTCTCATTTTGGTGTTCACACCTTTTTGGTGACCTATGATGACTACACTCTGATTATCTATTTTGGCAAGACCACCTACGATTGCTTTATCGTCTTTGCAATATCGATCACCATGTAACTCGGTAAATTTTTTGGTGATTTGCTCAATGTAATATAGCGTATAGGGTCTTTCAGGATGTCTAGAGAGTTGCACCCTTTGCCAACCTGTGATATTGGAATAAATTTCCTTTTTGGTGGTTTGTATCTTTTTTTCGAGTTCTTTAATGTTTTCAGTTACGTCTATCACACCTTCTTCACCAACTTGACGAATTTTCTCAAGTTGTTCGTAAAGGTTTTCTAAGGGTTTTTCGAAATCAAGAAATACCATACTGAGATTGATTTAATTTAAAAAACAAACTGTGAGGGACAAAATTAACCATACTAGTTGATAAGATGCAAAAAATGGAAGAAATAAAAAAAAATAAAAAAAATATGCAAAAGCATTTTGATAATTAAAAAGTATCAATATCTTTGCGTCGCTTTAGAAGAAAAGCATACTGTTGGATCGGTAGTTCAGCTGGTTAGAATGCCGCCCTGTCACGGCG
>JBGSOH010000144.1:0-15298 GCA_041739205.1 Saprospiraceae bacterium | reverse complement strand
CAATTTACGGACGATAATGGTCCCATTCCTACATCTTTTGTGGTAAATAATATTGAAATGAAATTTGACGAAAAATCAAAAGCAATTAAAGAATTTGATAGCATGTTTGATGTAGAAGTAATCAAATTTAAAGAAAACGCAGTTTTTACCAAAACATTTCCAATCAAGAAGGGCGAGTCGCTATCAGGCTATGTCACTTACATGACGTGTGATGGTGAAAAATGTTTGCCACCGACTGATGTCACTTTTAATTTGAAATTTTAAATGTAGTATTAAAGCAACTAAATACAATGAAACAATTTTTTTTATTATTCTTTGTTTGGTTTTTTGGATTAGCTATTCAAGCTCAAAATGTGAATCCTGTTAAATGGAAATTTGAAATTGAAAAATTATCAGGTTCAAATGAATTTAAATTAAAGTATACTGCAAAAGTAGATAAAGGTTGGACTATATATTCGCAATATACATCTGATGAAGGACCTGTCCCAACATCAATTAATTATGAAGCTAAAGATGGTATCGAACTTATAGGTAAAGCCACAGAGTCAGGATACAAAAAGGAAGGAATGGATCCTTTATTTGGAGTAAATGTAATCAAATATTTAGCTGATAAACCATTTATTATTGAACAAAAGATTCGTGTTAAAGATCCTAAAAAGCCTATTACTGGTTATGTTAATTTTATGGCATGTGACAGTGAAAAATGTTTGCCACCAACTGATGCAGAATTTAGTTTTAAAATACCATCCGATGCTTCAGTACAGCAATCTAATGACCCGAAAGCATCAGTAAGTGCAGGTTTGTCGAAAGAAGAATTGCAAAAGGAATCTGCAGACACATCACTTATATCTAAAGCAATAGTCGCAGATACAGCATTAAAAGCAACAAACGATTTTGCTATAGGTGCAAAAATTACTGGTGACAAGATAGACCAAAAAGTATCATCATTAGAATCAACTTATAAAAAGCCATTGTCAGAATGTGGAGGAGTTGATGAGAAAAAGGAGGGATTATTTTGGACATTTTTATTTGGTCTTATTGGAGGCTTTATAGCATTGTTAACACCCTGTGTTTTTCCGATGCTGCCGATTACTGTGAGCTTTTTTACAAAAGATACTAAACGCAAAGGATGGGTAAATGGATTGATCTATGGTGCTTCAATTATCGTTATATATGTAGCTATAGGTATTTTGATAACAAAACTACTTGGTCCCGAAGCTTTAAATAAATTATCTACTGATTGGCTTGCTAACACGATATTCTTTTTAATTTTTATTGCATTTGCATTTTCATTTTTTGGATTTTACGAGATTACACTACCAAGTAGCTGGAGTACCAAAAGCGATAGAATGGCAGATAAAGGCGGACTAGTTGGCATTTTTTTTATGGCCTTTACACTTGCCTTAGTTTCATTTTCGTGTACTGGGCCTATTATAGGCACAGCTTTAGTAGAAGCTAGAGATTCTACATTAGGTCCTGCAGTAGTGATGTTAGGTTTTTCTACAGGGTTAGCTTTACCTTTTGGATTATTTGCAGCATTCCCTGCTTGGCTGAATACTTTGCCAAAGTCTGGGTCTTGGATGAATTCTGTAAAAGTCGTTTTAGGCTTCCTTGAGTTAGCTTTAGCTTTCAAGTTTTTATCAGTAGCTGATATGACTAGTAATTGGGGAGTATTAAAGTATGAACTTTTTATGGGAATTTGGATCGCTGTATTTATTGGGATGTCATTATACCTATTTGGAGTTTTAAAATTTCCACATGATAGCCCTATTAAAAAGCTATCTACAACACGTAAGATAATTGGAATATTAGCTGTTGGTTTAGTACTTTATTTGGCATCAGGTTTTAGGGTTAATGAAAGTACGGGCGATTATAAAGCATTGTCTCTGATGAGCGGTCTTGCACCACCAGCAAATTATAACTTCTTTTTAAAACCAAAGGAAGTGGATTCAATAATTAAAGCAAAATATCCATCTTATTCAAAATGTGCCAATAATATCAATTGTTTCAAAGACTATTTTGAAGGAATGGCGTATGCTAAGGAGATAAATAAACCTGTTTTACTAGACTTTACTGGTCATGGTTGTGTAAATTGTCGTAAGACAGAGGAACATATTTGGGTAGATGATAGGATTAGAAAAATATTAAACCAAGATTTAGTTCTCATATCTTTATATGCAGATGACAGAAAGCCTTTATCTAATGTTTATGTTTCATCACATTCTGGATTGAAACTTCGAACTGTTGGAAGTAAATGGGCAGATTTTCAGAATGTTAATTTTAAACAAATTACTCAACCTCTTTATGTTATGACAACCAATAACCAAGAAGTTATAAGCAAACCAAGAGGTTTTGTGGAAGGTATTGCTGGTTATCTTGAATTTTTAGAATGTAGTCTGAAAGAAGCTAGAAACCAATAATTTTGTAATTCTTTACAAATAATATTGGATAAATGTAGTTTTGTGTATCATCTTTGCAGAAATAATGTGATTTATGAGAAGTTTAGTTTTGTTGTTTGGTCTTGTTTTTATGTTTCTTTCATGTAGTGATGACGAGTTGTCTGTAGAAGAACAATTTGCGATAGACGAAAATTTAATACAGGATTATCTAAAGGCCAATAACCTTACAGCTGAAAAAACACCTGATGGTCTTTATTATATCATAGAAAATCCAGGTGGAGCAGAAAAGCCAATAGTCACGAGTACTGTAAATGCTACTTACAAAGGATATTTTCTCGATAGTACTGTGTTCGATTCAGGAACAAATGCTTCGTTTGAACTCTTTAACACTATTCAAGGTTGGCAAAAAGGAATTCCTAAGTTCGGTCGTGGTGGCAAAGGTAAGTTATTAATCCCATCTAAATTTGGATATGGTACATCATCTAGACCTGGGAGAGCTAATGCAGTACTAATTTTTGACATAGAAGTCATTAACTTTGATTTAACTGCAGAAGAGCAGTTTGCTGTAGATACCAAGTTAATTGAAGACTATTTAGTTGCTAATAATCTTACAGCTGAAAAAACGCCTGAAGGTATATTTTATATAATAGAAAATGAAGGAAGCGCAGAAAAACCAAAAATAACAAACACTGTCGTAGCAACTTATAAAGGATATTTCTTAGATGGTGTTGTTTTTGACTCAGGAAGTAATGTATCCTTTCCACTTGCCAATGTAATCCAAGGCTGGCAAAAAGGGATTCCTAAGTTTGGACGTGGTGGCAAAGGAAAGCTATTTATACCGTCTAAATTTGCTTATGGTAAATCTTCTACTCCTGGTAGAGCGAGTGCAGTGCTAGGATTTGATGTAGAAGTGCACAACTTTTAAATCATAATGAAATTTGCACCATTCCTTCTCATTTTATTGAGTATCTTTTGTTTGTCATGTACAAGTGGTTCTGATGATAATACTGATGATATTCTAGCATACGTAGAAGCTAACAAACTCACTATTACGGATACATTATCTGGCGTATTAGTTTGCGTAATAAAAGAAGGAAGTCTAGAGAAACCAAAGATTGATTCTACAAAATCAGTTACATTTACAGTAGTAGGTGAGTATTTAGATGGGACCATTTTTGACAACAATGAGAGCGAAAATCCTACTACTATTAATATGGGTGCCTTGCTCGAAGGACTTAGAATTGGAATGACAAAGTTTGGACGTAGTGGATTGGGTACTATCATTGTACCGCCTGACCTTGGGTTTGGGGGCAATCCACCTAGAGGGATCCGTCCCAATGCAACATTAGCTTTTAAAATTCAACTAATAGACTTCAAATAACCTTATTTATAGGTTTTTATCTACACTTTGGGTGACAGACTCATCTACATTTTTAAAAAATGAAGATAACTTGAGTTTTGCTTTTGTTCTTACTTCCGCATCAATATAACAAGCAATGCTCACCAGTCCAAAACTAATAACACCCAAATCATCTGTAAATCCAATAAAAGGTGTCAAATCTGGCAGTGCATCTATCGGTAATAATAGATATGCAATCGCACCTGTGATGATTCTTTTTGCCCATGGTGGTGTATGTTCTGATTGGTAGGCATAAAACATTAATAGAACAGAATAAATAAGTTTTATCCCCAATTTGTTAATACGATGGTAGATAAACTGAAAAAGATTATTTTTAATCATTGGTTGCAAAAGGTTTATGACCTTATAACACGAAAGTAAGTCTATTAATTTCAAGAATTGTATAAATTAGATAGATGACTAAATTAAGTCGACATTCTCTTGTTTTGTGGTTTGCTAGCTTAATATTTTATTTTAAAGTTTTGTTAAAATATTGTAAAATTATACTTCAAACTGTATTTTATTCTACTTTTCCGCCATCAAACGAACTTTAAAATTTCATATTAAACAATAAAATCAATACAATACTATGAAAAAACTTGTTTTTTTATTAATTATGATGGCAAATGTATCATTATTTGCACAAAAGTATAATATCAAAGGCACCATTCAAGATACACTTAACGAACCTCTCATAGCAGCCACAGTAATGCTTTTGGACGTGGATTCAGTATTGGTAGATTATACTCAAACAGATGCAAAAGGTGTATTTGAGTTTAAAGGCGTGAGAGATCAACAGTGCATAATTAAGACCAGTTATTTGGGATATTTTCCTCAAACCATTCCTGTAAAACACACTTCTGGAAATATAGATATGGGAATCTTAAAAATGGAAGAAATCGGTAAAGAACTAATGGAAATCGTCATCAAGGAAGCTAAGGCACCATTGCGTTTGCGAGGTGATACAGTAGAATATGATGCAAGCCAGTTCAAAGTACCTGAAGGTTCAACATTGGAAGACCTTTTGCGTAGATTACCTGGTCTAGAAGTCGGACAAGATGGGTCTATAGAGGCAGATGGTAAAGGCGTTAGCAAGCTTACGGTAGATGGAAAAACATTTTTTAGCGATGACCCGAAATTTGCTATTAAAAATCTGCCTGCCGAAGGTGTATCAAAAGTCCAAGTGTTCGATAAAAAAAATGAAGAAGCTTTGTTGACTGGTAAATCTTCTGCTACAGAAGAAAAAACCATGAATATAGAACTAAAAGAAGAGTTCAAAAAAGGTGGTTTCGGAAAGGTAACAGCTGGCGGTGGTGTAGAATCTCGCGGTGAGTTAAAAGGAAATTATAATAAATTTGATTCAAAAAATCAATTTTCTCTGGTTGGTGTAGCCAATAATACTGGTAGAAATGGATTGTCTTGGGATGATTATCAAGATTTTATGGGAGCGAATGCATGGGGAAATAATAATGACTATGACTATGGATTTGGGGGAGGTAATAGATGGTTTGGCGGTGGTGGTGGTGGATCAGGTCTAGAAAATAAAGTGAGTCAATCTTTTTTCTCTGGCAATAATGGCGGCTTCCCAACTAATCTACTAGGTGGAGCCAATTATAATTATGATCACAAAAAGAATAGAGTTACGTCTAGATATTTTTATCAAAATACAGGTAATGTAAAAGAAACATTTTCTAATTCTCGAACATTCTTGCCTGCTTTTTCTCTAGACAACGGAAGATATGAATTTGACGATAGAAAAAACACCAACCATAGAGCAGAGTTTGTAGTCGAACATGATATAGATAGTTTATTCACAGTGATAGCAACTTCAGATCTCGCCTTTGTTAATAACATAAGTACACAAAGTGGATCATTATCATTAAAAAGAGATGCCAACCAATTGACTAGTACGTCCGAATTCAATAATGGTTCAGAACTTGAAGGTCAATTGATCAACGCTTCGATGTTGCTTCGTAAAAAATTTAAAAAGGCAGGAAGAGCCATCGGAGCTAATTTTTCATATTTGAGTACTGATGTGACCGATAATCAAACCCGTTTTTCTACCAATACATTTCTTTCATCTTCTGGAGAATTAGATAGCTTAGCTTATCTTAGACAATATAATATCGATGATTTAAATAAATACGTGCTTAAGGCAAATGCCCTTATTAGTGAACCATTAAGCAAGAAGTTTTTTTTGAAAGTTTTCTATAATTTTAGCTCGAGAAATGAAGATGGTCAGCGTATAGTGAATGATGAAGAAAATCAAAATCGAGTGACCAATAACTTTTTGAGTAGAATATACGAAAACCAAATTCAAAACCATCGTTTAGGTACATCATTGACTTTTTCACCCAAAATCGTCAATGTCACTGTCGGTGCAGCACAACAAGTTTTCGACTTAAATGGCACTTACAGATCTCCACAAGCTGATCTATTTAGTGGTAAAGTAGACAATTCTTTTGATGTATTTATACCATATATCGATATTAACGCCAATATCAGTAGGAATACATGGATGAGTGCAGATTATTCACTCAATGTTGAAGAACCTACTATCGAAAACTTATTACCAGTTGTGGATTACACTAATCCTTTATACATCATAGAAGGTAATCCAGATCTTTTACCATCTAGATCTCATGATATTGGCACTTATATAAGCCATTCTTGGCCGTCAAGCGGGATCAGAGCCAATCTAAATTTGAGTTATTCATATTTTGAAGACCAAGTAATTTACAAACAAAATGTTGATGACAATTTAGTCACATCATCTAAGCCAATTAATTATTCAGGTGGCAATCAGTTTTGGTCAAATGCTGGAGTAAGCTTTCCTATCATAAGGAATAAACTCAAGGCAAGGTTGAGCGCTGCTTACACAGGTAGCAAAAGTTTCGCTTTGGTAAACGATGTGTTGAATACAACGGATACTAGAGGAAAACGTGGGAATATTAATTTGGACATTACTCCAGTGGATGGTGTGGCCATCTATCTATCGGCAAATCTTTATACTAGTAATACTGCTTACGATATCGATAAAACCCAAGATCAAGACATCATCAGAAACAATTATAATGTAGAGTTTAATACAAAACTAGGCAAAGGATGGTTTTGGAATTCAAGCTTGGCTTATTCTATATTTACCAATGAAAGATTCGGAATAGCCCAAGAAATTCCTATCCTAAATATGTCGATTTACAAGCAATTTCTCAAAGGAAACAGAGGCGAGTTAAGACTTTCGTTGTATGATGCCTTTAACAAAAACGTGCTCATTTCCCAGAACACGTCTCCTTCTAGAGTGTTTGATTCACGTACACCATCATTGGCAAGATATGGTATGCTATCATTTTCATATAATATAAAAGGTATGAAGTCGAGGGTAGAAAGAAATAATTATTGGTATTAAAATTTAAAAATAAACAATGAGAAATAAAATTTGGTTAATACTTTCAGTCTGTATCATCTCTGGCAGTTTGCACAGCCAATCAGGAAAAATTACTTTTAATCGAAAGGTTAATTGGCTTAATATTATCAAAAAACTGCCTTATCTCTCACAAGAAGAAAAAGATAGGACGATGCTTGTCTGGGGAAAAGATACAAACAAAGGTCAAGATTATATTCTTACTTATGTAGACAGTATGAGTATTTATTTAGAAAAAGAAAGTGATGAAAATTTCGGCTACAATTGGAGTGATGACCCAGATATTATATTGAGAAATCATAGTGCAAAGTCAACAAAAGATATCCGGTTTCTATTAGGCAAAAAATATCTAATAGAAGACGATATGCCGAGATACAAATGGAAAATCCTGAATGAACTAAAAGATGTGGCTGGATATGTCTGCATGAAAGCAGAAACTAGAGACACGGTTAACAATATCGTGGTAGAAGCTTGGTTTACCGATAAGATACCTTTTCGTGGTGGTCCAGAAGGATTTTCGGGATTACCTGGGATGATTCTTGCATTGGATATGAATATAGACGATGTGAATATAGTGGCAACAAAAGTTGAGCTATCAGAAGCACCACTTGTACTGCCTATCCCTAAAAAAATGAAAGGAAAGGCAACAACCTATCAAGATTACAACGAAAAAAAGATGAAACACATTAAACTGAGTGTAGAAGGCAAACGCAATCCGTATTGGGATGTACCCTACTAAAAATTCAGAAAGAGTTTAGGAAAAAAGAGATTGTTTTTTAACTTTGTCATTCATAATTAAAAAATATTCATCATGGGTAGAGTTCTTTTATACATTTGTGTTTTTTTGGTATTGAGTTCATGCGGCAAAGACGAAGATACTGGAAACGGTTCATTAGTTGATATCACTAGTAAATCTCAATTTGAAACGACTATTAAATCGGGCGTTTCAGTTGTATTTTTCCACGCTACTTGGTGTCCGAAATGTAAAGATCAGCGACCTGCTGTAGAAGGATTGACAACAGAAAGTGAACTTAAAGATGTTAAATTTGGACAAGTAGATTATGAGAAAGTTAAAGATGTAGTTACAGAATATGGCGTATTGGGTTTCCCGACTATTTTGATTTTTAAAAATAATGTAGAAGTAGGGCGATTTGAGAATCCGGGTCATAGCCGGAAAACATTGAGCGATAAGGTCAAGAGCTTACTTTAATCATAACAATGGTCCTGTTTTACGACCAAGTTTTATCTTTCCAAATAACCAATTTCCCATCATTAACGCATGTACACCAAAGACATCCATCGACACTTAGGACAAAAACTAAAAGACATCAATAATACAGATGGAAGTTTAGATACATCATTTTTGATGAGATATTCTGCCAATATTACTACAATCCATGACCTTTTTTATCAGATTTATGGTAATCATGGTGACGTAGAAAAATGGTACGATAAATTATTGTCCACTATAAATAATGCTTATGACCAAAGGTCTATTGCATTAAAGAAATTGGATAACGACAAAGAGTCAGGTGATATATGGTATCTATCTAATAACATTGTGGGCATGAGTTTGTATGTGGATAGATTTTGTGGTACGTTAAAGGATTTAGAGCAGAAACTTGATTATTTTCAGGAGTTAGGTGTAAATTTTTTGCATTTAATGCCTGTGATGGAAAGCCCTGAAGGAGCTAGTGATGGAGGCTATGCTGTTTCTGATTTTAGAAGTGTCGCTTCTAGATTTGGAACAATCGAAGACCTTAGATCACTAGAACATACTATGAAGTCCAAAGGTATGTACTTAATGTTAGATATCGTTTTGAATCATACTTCTCAAGAACATATATGGGCAAAGAAAGCTGCTGAAGGTGATAAAGCTTATCAGGATTATTTCTATATGTATGACAATAGAGAATTGCCGGACGCATTTGAGCGTACTTTGCCAGATATATTTCCAGATAGCTCTCCAGGAAGTTTTACCTACTTAGAAGAATCAAAAAAGTGGGTCATGACCGTTTTTAATAGCTACCAATGGGATCTTAATTACACAAATCCAGCTGTTTTTATTGAAATGTTGGATACCATATTTTTTTATGCCAATCTAGGTGTTGATGTTTTGCGTATTGACGCTCCCGCATTTATATGGAAAAGTCTGGGGACAACTAGCCAAAACTTACCTGAAGCACACGTTTTGTTACAATTGATAAAGCATTGTGTTCAAGTATCTGCTCCCGGTATGGCTCTTTTGGGAGAAGCAATTGTTGCACCAAAAGAAATTATGAAATATTTTGGCACTGGAAGATTTACAGGCAGAGAGTGTGATGTTGCTTACAATGCTACACAGATGGCTTTGCAGTGGGACGCATTGGCTACTGGTGATACTAGAGTAATGCTTTCAGCACAATCGGAAATACTCAAAAAACCCTATGGGACCACTTGGATTACTTATACGAGATGTCATGATGATATAGGTTTAGGATATGATGACAGTATGATACAAAGTGCTGGTTACAATCCATATTCGCATCGAACATTTATTAAAGATTACTATGCTGGTAATTATAGAGGTTCTGTGGCAAAAGGGGCACTTTTTGGTGTAAACCCAAAAACTAATGATGCGCGTATAAGCGGAACATTAGCATCGCTCTGCGGATTAGAGTATGGTATAAATCAAAATCTGCAACAAATAATAAAAGAATCTCTTAATAAAATTGCTTTAATGCAGGCTCAAAGTATCCTCTTGGGTGGATTGCCTATGCTTTATTATGGCGATGAGATTGGATATACAAATGACTATTCATATCTTAATGATCCAAGTAAGGATTATGACAATAGATGGATGCATAGACCCTTGATCGATTGGTCAAAAAACGAAAAAAGAAAAACAGAAGGGACAATAGAATATATGGTATTTGAGAATACAAAAAATATATTGAATATTCGCAAAAGCTATAAGACTTTTGGAGATCATAATAATATACGATGGATGTCTTGTCACAATATTCATGTAGTCGGATACGTGAGGTATGATAAAAGTCAAAGTTATTATTGTTTATTTAATTATTCTGGACAAAATACTTTTTTGACTTACTATATTTTTAAGGAACAGGGTCTTGCTGAAGGAATCACGTTGACAGATTTGTGGAGTGGGGAGAAAATTGTGATCGGACGTGATGATGAATATCTTTCCATAAAACCTTATCAGTTTTTTGTTTTAAGTATTTAGGTAAATAAAAAAGGCCATCACATCTATTTGTGATGACCTTTAAAAATCATTAAAGCCACATTTTATTAAGTTCTTTATCTAGACATAGCACTTTTATGGAATGTCTTTGATCGTTTTTACCCTATTCTGATCAAAGAAACTCTATTAGAAAAATATGCTGTTGTGATAGAAAAACAATTTATATCTTGACATGACAACCAAAAGTTCTTATTAACACGCTTAACTATTGGCATCGTCTATGAGATAATATTATTTTGTAAATGTTTTGCTGAATGATCTACCACCGAAAAATATATTCACAGCATATGTTCCTGATTCCAATTTAGAAAAATCATATCTTTTGTGAACTGTAGGTGTATCAAATTTCTTTACGAAAATTGTATTGTTGTTAGCGTCTGTGATATTCAAATCTACTTTTGCACCTAGTGTCAACAAGTTGATATCCAATTGATTATCGTTCCAGTTAACTACAGGCTTGTAGATAGTTGCAATATCATTAGAAGTTTTAACAAAATTGCCTTCTATTTCGAATGACTGAATCGTAAGTTTCAGATCATTAGAAACTTCTACCGTGTATGAGCCACTTGGAAGGTTTTTAAGGTTGTAACTTCTTGAATTCTTAAGATTAGAAACAACTTCATCCATAATGATGGTACCTGATGCTTCTTTGATTTGTACATTCACTTTTTCTGATTTCCAGTTTGAAGTGTTGATGACAAGTGTTTTCGCTCTTTCTACAAGTACTGAGGGATTACTTTCAGCAAAAATTGCTGATGAAAAGATCGATAATAAAATTACAAAAATTTGAGTTTTCATGTTTGAAAAAGTTTAAAAGATTATTGATTCAAATTAACACCACAAAGGTAAGGGCATTTCAAACGAACATTCTACCACAATTTTTTCCTATTATAATGCTATTTTAACCCACTTTGTTAATTGAAGTTAATTTTAAGTTAATATAATATATGTTGGCTTTAACAAACAATCTATTATACTGAAATACCCTTACTTTTGTATGAAATTCAGATAATATGATAAGGTCCAATCATCTCACTCCAGCATTAGAAAAAATAGAACCAGATTTTGGTCACTCCTTTGCCTTGAGAAAATTTGAGGATGGCAATCCCAATCAAGTACCTTTTTGGCACTTTCATCCTGAGTTAGAAATCGTTTATGTAAAACACGGAAGCGGTAAACGACATATAGGTAATCACATATCTTATTATAATGGTGGTGATTTGATCTTTCTTGGTCCTAATTTGCCACATTATGGTTTTACAGATAGACTTTCAGGTAGCAATTCAGAAGTAGTGGTTCAGATGAGAGAAGATTTTATGGGCACAGGTTTTCTGAAATTGCCTGAAATGCAATTGATTGTGCAGCTTTTTGAAAGATCAAAATCAGGGCTTTCTTTTTATGGAAATACAAAAGATGAAGTTGGTTCTAGACTTATGAGTTTGTTTTATATGGATCAATTCGAAAAGCTAACTGAATTTCTCAAAATTTTACAGATCTTAGCAACGTCCAAAGAATATAATATTCTCAATGCATCGGGAATCGCTCTCGTGGTCCAAAATCAAGATACCAATAGAATAGATTCGGTATATAAATACGTGCGTAATAATTTTACAGAACCAATACAACTAGAAGATATTTCTGCCCATGTCAATATGACAGTGCCATCTTTTTGTAGGTATTTCAAAAAAGTAACTGGCAAAACATTCACAGAATTTGTAAACGAGTTCAGGATAGTTCATGCTTGTAAGTTGCTGACAGAAGAGCAGCTTTCTATTGCGGAAGTTTGTTTTGATAGTGGCTTTAATAATTTTTCACACTTTAATAAACTCTTCAAGGCTAAGACAGGCAAAAGTCCAAATGCCTTTAGAAAAGAAGTTGAAAAAGTAGTGTATGATGAGTTTTATGTAGGGTAAATCCGTTTTTCACGCACTTCTACCCAATATAATCGGAAAATAAGCGCTGCGATTATCACCAAACCGCCAGCTATTGCCCAAAGTCCTGGTCGCTCTCCATACCCTATAAATACCCATAAAGGATTGAGAATGGGTTCCATCATGGCAATTAATGAGCTTTCTATAGCGGCAAGTTGTTTCTGACCATACATAAAAAATGCATATCCAAGTCCTATCTGCCCAAATCCAAGGAGCATCAGATAATTATTTTCTTCAAAACTGGGAAAAGGACTAGACACAAACCAAGGAAGCGTTATGAGACACACTAAGATATTTCCCCAGAATACTGTGCCTGGAATGTATTCAGATTTATTGAGCTTTTGAGTCACCAAAAGACCTGCCAAAAACAATCCACTCGCCAAAGCTATCCATATGCCAAGCCAACTCTCAGGTTTTGAAAACTGGTCTACAAAAAAGAGGCACAGTCCTAACATAGAGATAATGACAGTTACTAAATTGATTGGTTTAAGTTTCGTACGTGCTAAGTACGGTTCAAAAATCATCACAAAAACGGGAGCTGTGTATTGTAGAAATATAGCATTTGCAGCTGTGGTGAGTTTTGTTGCCAACACAAAAGAAACTACTAATGGCACATAAAATAAAACACTAATAAAGGAAAGCTTATTAAATCGAAACAATGACTTTCTGAATAGTATCAAAAAAATGATGGCAGCATAAAATCCCCGATAAAATAGAATGGTAAATGCATCTTGTGGCAATAACTTGATGAAAAGCCCACCTGTACTCCAGAAAATGGCGCCTATTATGGTAGCTAAAATAGCATTCCGCCTTGTAGCGTCCATCAGATCACACCACTGAATTGCTTCAAGAATCTAGTGTCATTCTCAAAAAGCTGTCGGATGTCTGTAATATTAAACTGAAGCATAGCTTGTCGCTCTATACCCATACCAAAAGCAAAACCACTATACTCATTTGGGTCAATACCACAATTGATGAGTACATTAGGATCTACCATACCACAACCCAAGATTTCTAACCATCCTGTTCCTTTGGTGATTCGGTAATCATCTTCGTTTTTTAATCCCCAATACACGTCCATTTCTGCACTTGGCTCTGTGAATGGGAAAAAACTAGGTCTAAGTCTTATATTGGTATCTGGTCCATACATCTCTCTTGCAAAGTATAATAATGTCTGCTTCATATCTGCAAAAGAAACATTTTTGTCAATATATAGACCTTCTACTTGATGAAACTGACAGTGAGATCTAGACGAAATCGTTTCATTTCTATATACTCTACCTGGCGCTATAATTCTAATAGGCGGCTTTTGGGTAGTCATGATTCTTGCTTGTACAGATGATGTATGTGTACGTAGTAATTCAGTCGTAGAGTCTTTTAAATAGAAAGTATCTTGCATATCACGAGCTGGATGATCTTCAGGCGTATTCATAGCTGTGAAGTTGTACCAATCGTTTTCTATTTCTCTTTCTTCGGCTACTGTAAAACCTATTCTTTCGAATATCTGGATGATTCTATTAAGAACTATAGAAACTGGATGTCGCGATCCTGAAGGAATAGCTTCAGATGGTGCTGTGAGATCTAGATCTGTACCTGATTGTTTGCCTGACGATGCTTCTAAAGCTGTTTTAAATGTTTCATACTTTTCTTCAGCAGCTTGTTTTACATCATTAAGCAACTGTCCAAATTCCTTTTTTCTATCATTTTCCACATTTTTAATTTCACCAAAAAGAGCTTTTAACTCATTTTTAGATCCCGTATATTGGATTCTGAATGCTTCTAGATCTGTTGTATTTTCTATACTTACAGACTTGATATTGTCTAGTATTTGATGGACTTTTGCAAAAATATCTGCTGACATATGTTATGGATTTTTCTAAAAAACGATGTAAAGGTATAAAATCATACTGAAATTGAAGGTATTTTTTCAGCTTTAGCGCAATAACTAAATTTATGCCCGATTAGACAATTTTGATGATAAGTTTCGTTATATTACATTTGCGGCTCATTTGCAATATTTTAAAGACAATATCGATAATTTGAATACAATAAATACAGAAGCCAAAACTAATAAATGGAACATAGCATTGCCTTTGCTTGGAATAATTCTGCTGTTTATAGGCTTTTTGTTTTCAAGAGTCGTTTCTAATATTGGGTTTCTGTTAATTGGTATATATGTTATTTTTCATATTCGAAAAATAAGCTGGCTATTCTATAATAAGTGGATGTTCACTTTTTTAGGGTTGGCTTTACTCCCATTGCTAAGTGATATAATTTATGAGGGAACAGGATTTTTGCAACATCGTGGCGTCATGAAGTGCTTACTTATTCTTTTTCCAGCATTTATATTTGCTTTTAATCCAAAGAAAAATTTAATAAGTGCTATTCATTATCTTATTATCTTTGTAATGACTATTTCTACAGCTTACAGCCTTCAAAACTATATTTTAGACTATGAAAATATTACATCTCAATATAATGTATCTAAAGTAATGTCTGTCTTGTCTTTTGGCGATCATATCAGAGTGAGCTGGGTAGTGGTGATATCTTGTTTGCTTGCTCTGTATCAATATAAGTCTACTACTTCTAAATATATTAAACTGCTTTTAGTCAGTTATACCGTTATACAAATCGTGTATCTGCATATCCTTGGCTCAAAGACTGGATTAATTGCACTTTATCTGTCTGCAATCATTTCATTAGCATATGAATTTGGGCGACTAAAAAATTGGCTTTTTGTTTTATTTGCGGCAGTAATATTCATTTTACCGATCATCGCATATAATACCATACCGACATTTGCACAGAGAGTAAACTATATAAAGTATGATTTCGGCCATTACAGTAAAGGAGAATTTAAAGATGGACTTAGTGATGCTGTTAGATTTAATTCATTAAAGGCTG
>JBGSOH010000139.1:0-2683 GCA_041739205.1 Saprospiraceae bacterium | reverse complement strand
GACAAGACACAAGAAATCATTTCTTATGTAGGAGCATCCAGTAAAGAAAGTGAAATCGTTTCGGGTCTGTACAAAGCTTTCGAAAAAGATTTCTCAGGCTTAGCCACATACCAAAGTCATAGTATTCTCTTTGGTAAAAACCTAATGACTTTATCATTACCAAAATTGAAAAATAGTTCCAAGCCAATAAATGAAGATGATCTGCAAAAAATAATATGGAATTTAAGCATTAGATTTGGCGAAGCGCAGTTTTTCAGCTACAATAAGTATGAAGTTTGGTACATTCATTATAAAAATGGAGAATTGGTCTATTCCGGTACCAATGGTGACGACGGTCCATCCTATGTTGCTGGAAGCATCACAGAAGAGATAGAACTTTCAAGTTCGAAAGTCAAAGAATTGGCTGAAGCAAATGGCATCGGCTTAGAAGATTTTCTCATCGGATGTATGAAAAACAAAATCAAGTGTCATCTGATAGAAGCCAAAAATGGTATGCAAGTATGGTGGGATGGAATCATGGATCAAGTTAAAAAACAGACAAAGGAAAATAAAAAGAAATAAAAGTGATTATGACACACGGAGATATTTTACGGGCATGATGAAACAAAAAATGCATGTTCGGTATTTTAACAGCCGCATTGGGATATTGAGTCACGATTAAAAAATGGTAAGTCGTATTAACATATTAAATAAAAATACCATAAATGTTGTCGCCCACTTAATTTATACTTAGTTTTGTACTTTATATTTTTTTTTGAGTTTCAAGTTAAAATATTTTTATAAACATTAAAAAAAAGGACATGGCAAGATTTTTATTCTTTTTAGTAATTTTTACTTTCTATACAAATATTATTTTTAGTCAAGATTTTATTACATACAATTTTAGTGCTCTAGAGGGTGGCCAAGGATATTCTGCATTAGCAGACATGGATGGTGATGGTAATATAGATATTGTGACAAATGCTGTAAACAAGATTGATATTTATCATCACGATGGTACTTTACCTATTAATCTAGCATCGATAAGTGTTATCCCATCAAGTTCATACCGTGCTGTAATCTCTCTTGTCGATAAGGATGGCGATGGAGACATGGACATATTAGCTGCAAGGAATAACAAAATTATCTATATTGTTAACAATAGTACACCGGGAAACTTTTTATTTGAAATTGAATCATTACCTATAGAATTTACCACGACTTTCCCGCAATTATTAGGTGCAGATTTTGATAAAGATGGAAAAATTGATATATTAGTTGGTGACCAGACAGGTAGAATCAAGGTATATTATAACAGAAATGATACCTATTCAGAATATGATGTAGACTATATTTTACCAGCTCCGGATGAAGCAAATCTACAGGTACTAAAGATAGCTGATATTAATAGTGATGGAATGTTAGATATTGTTGCAGGATCATTATTCGCAGAGAAAAAAGGTCTCATGGTTTATTTAAATGTAGGACAAAGCTTTACGCCATTTGTTATTTCTGAAAAGCATTCATTTGGTGATATTCAAGTTGTCGATTTCGACAATGATGGGGATTTAGATGTTTTAACAAGTGGGGTGATTGAATTTACGAAATATCAAATTGATCTTTGGGTAAACAATCTTCAAACTACCAATAAATTTGAATTAAAGAATTTAATTAAAAGTCAGCAATATTTTGATGGATTTAATGTCTTAGATATTAATAATGATGGTGTATTAGATCTTGTGGTAGGTCTTGGTGCATTTTCATCATTCCCTAGTGGGTTATCTGTATATATATCCAATGGAGAACCGAATAATCTAATATATACTGAGATTAAAATCCCTAATTTTCCTGCTCAAACTGTTGTGGAAAGAGTTTTAATGGCGGATTTTGATAATGATGGTGACCAAGATTTTTTTCATGGTACAAGAAATATATGGGTAGAAAATAAATTTGGCACTTCATCAACTATTGATAATCAATCAGCCTTTGACCTTCATTTATCACCTAATCCAGTATCCGACAACCTTTCTGTAAAAGTCAATGCAGAATTAGTTTCTAGTATTTCGATTTGTGATATGGTTGGTAATGTAATAAAAGATTCTAAATCGCTCAAAAGAACGATAACAGATACTGAAATGAATATAGACGTATCAGCATTACGATCAGATCTGTATTTTCTTCATATATCTTCATCAACTTCAAAAGTTAGTAAGTCATTCCTAAAGTTATAAATCACTTTTTACTGTATTAAACAAGTAGATTAAAGCCATATAATTAGTGATTTTTATATGGCTTTATTTTTTATCACAAAGAAATAATTATAAAACATCACTTTATGTCTCCAGAACTAACATCAATTATAGACCAATTTATCTCAGTTGAATCAATATTCTTCAAAAGATCTTGGAATTTAATTCTTAATGATGAAAAGGAACCATCAGTTCAAGTTGTAATCAAATTTATGGAAGGTGATATATCCCCACAAATTTGTAATTACTCATTAGAATCCTTGGAACATGACCTTGGATATTCATTCGTTTTACTTGAGAAATGTTGGTTCAATTATACGAAAGCATTAATAGCCTACTTTGAAGAAAATTGGATTCATATTGAAAAAGAAACACCACAGCCTAATCAAGATTTAATAATTGTAATTACTACTAGAATGGGTGACCTTACCACAGACATTGCAGTATCAGAAGGT
>JBGSOH010000126.1:0-4060 GCA_041739205.1 Saprospiraceae bacterium | reverse complement strand
TGCAACAGATACTAAAGTATATTAATCAAGAAATCATTTTGTTAACCTACCCGCCCAAGAGTACTATTTTATGCAAAATTTAAAAAATAGCACTTTTCAGAGGGGACTCAAAATTCAAATTCTAAATTATTTCCTAAAGGTTCCTTATTGATAGGAATGTATGATACAGCGGCCTTGAAAATGTCAATTTTAGATAGAGATGGAACATTTAATCAAGCTATTGCTGGCGTTAAACCGAATTTAAAGATTGATTTAATCTTTATCCTTCACGCAATAAACGCTATCAAACCTGAAATATTAAATTTAAGACGTGGAGTTCGTCAGAAAAATTTAAGTCTGGAAAAAATTAAGAATATTCCTATTTCACTTCCGTTATTAAAAGTACAACATGAAATTGTTAAAAAACTTGACGATTTTTCAAAAGAGACAAAAAAATTAGAAGCCATTTATCAGCAAAAGATCAAGGATCTTGAGGAGTTGAAAAAAAGTATTTTGCAGAAGGCATTTAGTGGGGGGTTGCCTACTAGGCAGGCAGGATTGAAAACTGGGGAGATAGTATTGAAAACAGAAAAAGCACTTTTTTAATGGAAGAAAACAAAAATATTGATAAAAAGTCACTAAAATTTCTAAAAGGAAAAAATACTGACTGGGATGAATTAGCTAAAGACTGTGTTTGTTTTGCCAATGCTCTAGGCGGTTGGATTTATATTGGTATTGATGATAAAGATAGCGCACCACCTGAAGCACAAAAAATACAAGACAGAAACCTTCCCGATATCATTCAAAAAAATATTGCTCAAAGGACCATAAATGTAGGTATTGCTGTTACGATAGAAACCACAGCAAACGATGCAGAATATATTCAAGTGCAGGTATTTCGTAATGCACAAACTATTGCTTCTACTACAGATGGAAAGTATTATGTGAGAGTTCATGATGAATGCAAACCAGTGCCACCTGATGAAATGGCTCGGTTGGCTGCTGATAAAAATGCTTTCATATGGGAAGAACAAACAACAAAAAGAGTTTCTGCTTCGCAATTTGACGATATAAAACGAAAAACATTTTTAAACGACATTAAAAATTCACAAAGAGTTAGTCGCTTTATAAAAGATATAAGTGATGAAGAAATACTGGACTATTATTTCATTCAAAAAAATGGCTTTCTAACCAATTTGGGTATTTTGTGGATTGGCAAACGAAATGATAGAGCTTCATTACTATATCCACCTGCAATTCAAGTAATTCGCTATGATGATAAAGATGAAAAAATATGGAAACTACTTTTAGATGATTACTTCGCAAACCCTAAAGAACTATTGGAAATGGTTTTGAATGATGTGCCAGATTGGCAGGAAAGTGTAGAAGTTTCAGAAGGAATGTTTAGAAAAAATATTCCATTTTTCCCGATTGAAGTCGTAAGAGAATTAGTGGTTAACGCATTGGTTCACAGAACTTATACTACAAGGGGTGATATTTTTATTAATATTTTTCCTGATAGAATGGAAATCCATAGTCCTGGCAGGTTACCTTACGGTGTAACGCCTAAAAATATATTGAGTCAGTCTATACGTAGAAACGAATATCTATCTAAAGTATTCTACGATTTGGGCTTAATGGAAAAGGAAGGAAGCGGATACGATTTGGTTTATGCAAAATTATTGGGTTCAGGTAAGCCATTGCCAATCGTAAATGAGACAGACGAAAGGGTAACGGTGATAGTGAAAAAGCAATTTGTAAGTAAAGATGTAGTACGGATGATGGACAAAGCCAGCAGTGAGTATTCCTTAAAGCAAAAGGAAGTCATTTCTTTAGGTTTATTGGCGCAACAACAATCTTACACAGCTGTTGAAATATCCAGTATTTTAAATCAAAATGAAGAAGTAGGTTTACGGAATTGGTTAGGCAGGCTTATTGATTTAGAGTTAGTGGTAAAAACAGGGAAGGGTAAAGGCACTCAATATGCGGTGAATCCTGATTTTATTCGTAAAATAAACTTCAAAGGTAAAACTAACCTTAAAAACATTGAAGACCACCGTTTGGAAGAGTTGATATTTAAAGATGTATCTTCATATCCAAATAGTGGATTTGGCGAAATTCATCAACGAATTGGAAAGGAGATAAATGAGCATACGGTAAAAAGGAATTTAAAAAGAATGGTTGCAAAAGATGTATTAATAATTGATGGTTCTAAACGTTGGGCAAAATATTCTATAAAGCAAAAAGTGTAAGAAAATGGTGTTTTACTTTATAGGATCCGCTTTATAGACTTTTATAATTGGTACATAAATTTGATATTCAATTAGTTATATTAATTTTCATTATGTAAGTAAAGTTAAAAATGCTTTAAACCAAGAGAAAAATGAACGAGGCAGAAACAATGGCAAAAATGATAGATGCAAAGATTAAAGTTTATTGCTGGGATGTCAGAGATGGCTCAAGTATATTACGATGGTATAATATTTCTGATGAAAATGATAAAGTAAAAAAAGGACTTATTGATGCTGTAAGTGATGCTGTAAATGATGCTGTAAGTGATACTGTAAAGAGTGTTTTAAATTTAAAAGAAGGGGCCACCAAATCAGGCAAATACTTTTTGACAAATTATGCATTTAATAAAATAACTGAATTTAAAAAATAGAATCACACACGAAACACATTATGAAATCATATCAGTATCAAATCATTAAGTATGTTCATGACCATTTTACAAGTGAGTTTGTAAATGTTGGTGTGGTAGTTTATGATCCTGAATCCAAATATCTAAAGTGTAGAGTTACAAAAGGACATAAGAGGATCACACAGTTTTTTCCAGACGCTAAGGGTGAAGAGGTTATTCAGTTTTTGGACTATTTTGAACGATCAATCGTAAACAAATCAAAAGATTTGGAAAGTTTACTAAAGTCTAACATTTCAATTGATGGTATTACCAATGCAATTTTACCAAAAGATAATTGTGCAATTCAATATTCAGATGTAAAAATGGGAATAGATTTTGATCTTGATACTGCATTAAATACCCTTTATTGGGATTTGGTAGCAAAGTATTCAGATGAAAATAATTTAAAATCATTGTGTTTGCAGCAATTGATGTAAATTTGGTTTTATTTGATGATTATTTGATAAAGTCTGTAAGTACACCCTTAAGGCTCCCATAAATACTAGGATACTTATTTGATAGATATATAAAAAGGTGCTAAAATGAACGAGGCAGAAACAAGGGCAGAACTCATAGACCCAAAGCTTAAAGCTTGTGGATGGGGCGTGGTAGAAGGGTCTAGGGTACTAAGAGAAAGTAACGCTAAAATAACTGATGGTAAGATACAAACAGGTGGTGGTCGTGCAAAGCCAATGATTGCAGATTATATTCTAGTCTATAAAGGTGTCAAACTTGCCGTCATAGAAGCTAAAAGTGCTCTCTTACCTGTAGGTGAAGACGTAGCACAAGCTAAACTGTATGCCACAAAGCTACAGATCGAAACGACTTATTCCACCAATGGAAAAGAAATATACTCTATCTGTATGAAAACAGGTATGGAAGGAATCGTAGAAAACTACCTTACTCCTGATGAACTTTGGGCTAAAACATATAGTGATCAGAATGATTGGAGAGATCGATTTAATGCTATACCATATGAAGATAAAAGTGGTAGCTGGCAGTTGCGATACTATCAGGAGTTGGCTGTGAAGAATACCATGGAAGCCATAGCCAAAAGTAAACCGCGCATATTGCTTACCCTTGCTACAGGAACAGGAAAAACAGCGATTGCTTTTCAAATAGCATGGAAACTGTTCCAAACTCGATGGAATCTACAGAGAGATGGAGGCAGGAGACCAAGGATCTTGTTTCTCGCTGATAGAAATATTCTTGCTAATCAGGCGTACAATTCATTTTCATCATTTCCAGAAGATGCGTTGGTCAGAATAAAACCAAGTGAGATCAAAAGGAATGGAAAAGTACCCACCAACGGTAGTATCTTTTTTACCATCTTTCAGACTTTTATGAGTAATTACTCCATAAAAAAGACGGAAGACATCATACCTTTGGGGACAAATATTG
>JBGSOH010000124.1:0-4920 GCA_041739205.1 Saprospiraceae bacterium | reverse complement strand
TTATTTTTTCTGTTCTACATTATCTATTGTCCCCAGATCTTTACAATATTTTCTATCCAGAGCGTATGGCACAGCGTATCCTTGGTATGGGTGATATCGTATCATTCGTAGAGAAAGCCCAAGAACAATTTGATGAAAAAGAAGCAGAACGACTAGAGAAAAAGATACGTAAAAATAAGTTTGATTTTAATGACTTCCTAGGTCAGCTGAATCAAATTAAAAAAATGGGTGATATCAAGTCGTTGATGAACATGATACCAGGTATGAGTAAGATGACCAAAGATATCAACATTGATGACAAAGCTTTTGGAAAAGTGGAGGCTATTATCTTGTCCATGACACCAAAAGAGAGGGCAAATCCAGACTTACTCAATATGTCTCGTAAAAAGAGAATAGCATCAGGCAGTGGCAAAAATCTTCATGAAATCAATATGTTTATCAAGCAGTTTGACCAAATGAGAAAAATGATGCAGATGATGAGTAAAGGCAAAGGTATGGACCGAATGATGCAAGGCATGCCAAATATTGGTAGGAAATAGTTTGAAATATAAAATTTTATTCTTCGAATTGGGTTGAAAAATATTTTTTCATATATTTTTTAGTAAAACATACTTTAATATTCTGTAATTTGTTAATTTTCGCTTTTTAAATTTTTAATTAACAAATAATCCAAGAAGATGAAAAACTTTTTACTCACTTTTCTCCTTTTTTCATTCTCTGTATTTACTGCCAAAGCACAGCTAGCTGATGGTAGTATTGCACCTGATTTACAGTTACCGATATCAATGGTAATGTGCACAATCTTTATACTTACCTAGATGCTGGCAAACATGTCGTGCTTGATTTTTCAGCGACATGGTGTGGTCCTTGTTGGAATTACCACAATACGCAGGCAATTAAAAATTTATACAATACCCATGGTCCCAATGGAACTAATACCATGATGGTCATCAAAATAGAGGCAGACCTTAGCACAGCTGAAGCATGTCTCTATGGTAATTGTATGGGTATGGGAGGCACTACGCAAGGAAACTGGGTAGCAGGCACGCCATATCCTATTGTAAATCTAACGAGCACAAATTCTCCTGGTTTAGCTGGTGAATATCAGATTGGCTATTATCCAACACTTTATGGTATTGATGCAGACGATAAAAGAATATTTGAGGTAGGACAAAAAACAATGGCATCATGGGAAACTTGGTTGTTTGAGTCTTTCGAAATGACACTTGCAGAAACGTTTACTTTAGGTACTTGTCCACAAACTTCAGAAATTGCCCTAGCAGTTACTGATGGTTATAATTCCATAACGTATGACTGGAGTAATGGTGATAATACACCTGTAATTGATAATTTGAGCAATGGTGAATACTCTTGTGAAGTTTCTGATGCAAACGGATATTTTATAGAAACTGATGTATATGTGGTCGATGGTCCGGAAGATTTTGTCATCGAGGCTAATGTAATTCAAGATGTACTTTGTTTTGGAACTGAATCTGGCCAAATTGCTGTATCTGCTTCAGGTGGAACAGGAGCAATTTCTTATGACTGGAGTAATGGTGCATCAGGTGCAGACAATAATTTTATTGCTGCTGGAGATTATACTGTAAGTATTACAGATGTTTTAGGCTGTGTCGCAACAGAATCCTATTCTATTACCGAACCACCACTTTTAGAAGTTTTTATTGAAATTAATCAACCTACCTGTGATGAAGATGATGGTAGTATTTTCTTTGTACCACAGGGAGGAACGTATCCTTTCAATTATGAGTTGGGTAATATGGTTCAGAATCAACCTTATTTCCCCGACCTACCAGGTGGTAATTATGTTTACACAATAGTGGATAACAATAACTGTATTGTGACATCAAATATCGAGCTTATTACAGCTACGTCTCCATTGGCTACTTCTGCTCCTTTGAATGCTATTAATTGTGATACTCCACAGGCTCAAATTTCTGGAGCAGGGTCATCTACAGGTCCAGACTTTACTTACGAGTGGACAACAATTGATGGATATATCGTTTCAGGTAACAATCAATTATTGCTAAATGTTAACCAACCAGGTACGTACACTTTACTTGTTACTAATAACGCTAACGGTTGTTTTAGCACAAGTTCTGCTATTGTAGAATCGAATGCTATTCTACCAAATCTAAATATTCAAGCACCTGCTGCAATTGATTGCGATTCTGACGAAGTAGTGATTGATGCGACACAATCTCAATCTGGTACTGGTATTACTTACCAATGGACAACAACAAATGGAAATATTGTGAGTGGAGCTACGACATTGAACCCAACAGTAGATGCTGGTGGATCTTATCAGCTATTGATCACGAATACAAATAACGGTTGTACTTCCACGGGAATGGCAACAGTGGTTGTAGATCAAGTAGTACCTACTGTTTCTGTTCCGTCAGCGACATTAAATTGTGGTCAGCCGGAAGTTCAGCTTTGTGCTACTGGTACTGGAGTTTCTTTCACATGGAATGTTCCTAACGACAATGACCAAGCGTGTATATCTGTGAGCCAAGGTGGTACTTATATTGTAACTACTACTGCTGCTAATGGTTGTACAGCAGAAGCAACATCCACGGTGACTGTTTCTAATGACTTCCCACAAGTAAGCTCAGAAGCACCAGCAGAATTGACATGTACGGTAAGCGAAGTAACTATCACCGCTAATGTAGAAGGTGACCCTGCTGGATTTTCATATACATGGTCTACAACAGATGGACAGATCGTTTCAGGGGAAAATACATTGACACCTACTGTTTCTGAAGTTGGTACATATACCCTTCAAACGACTAATCTTGCTACAGGTTGTATTTCGAACTTAGAAGTCACGGTAGACGAGTCTAAAGATCTTCCAGTTGCAGATTTTACTGCTGCAACAGGTAATTTTGAAGTAAATGTTTCTGTAGACGTTGTAGATGAAAATGCTACTTATGCATGGGATTTTGGTAATGGTACTACAAGTGATCAGCCACAAGCAACAGGCGAGTATACATCTCCTGGTACATATACGGTATGTCTTACTGTAACGAATGACTGTGGCGCAACAACAACTTGTGAAGACATTTCATTCTCAACAGTATTACAAATTTCAAGCAATCAAAAAGATTTAAATTGTTTTGAAAGTAAAGACGGTACTATTACATTGACAATTTTGGGTGGTCAAGAGCCAGTTACGGTTGTATGGTCAGGTCCTAATGGATTTACATCTACTGAGTTTGAATTAACTGGTTTATCAGCAGGTACTTATAATGCTGTGGTAACAGACGCAACAAATAGCACACAAGAGTTAAGCTTCGAAATCACACAACCAACAGTTTTGGCAATTGCTTCATCTAGTATCATCAATGATGCAAACAATCAAAATCAAGGTGCAATAAATCTTGTAACTGAAGGTGGTGCAGGTTCATATACTTATTTATGGTCAAATGGCGCAACCACTGAAGATATCTCAGGATTAGGTGCTGGTGAGTATTCAGTAGTAGTTACTGATGAAAACGGATGTGAAAAAACATTTGGTCCATATGTTGTAGCAAATGTATCAGGTGTGAATGAGGCAGCTTATTTGAGCCACTTCAAAGTTTATCCTAACCCGGTATCTAGTACTTTGAATATTGATGTACAATTATTACAAGTACAATCAGGTAAAGTTAAAATTACAAATAGCTTAGGTGTTCAGTTGAGTAGCCAAGATTTTGTAGGAAGTTTGTCTCAGCGTATCCATGTGGATCAATTGGCAAATGGTATATACTTTATTGAAGTAGAAGGACAAAACTTTAACATTACTAGAAGATTTGTAGTAGCGAGATAAGTTTGACTTTGTTCAGATAGATAAAATAACTTTATTTTTAAGGGAGAGGCTCCATTCTTGGTGCTTCTCCCTTATTATTTTATCTTTGTGGCAATATAATTTAGTATCGTGGTAGAATTAGGTAAAAAAAATACATTGACCATAGCCAGAAAGGTGGATTTCGGCTGTTACTTAGACGGTGAGAATCTCGGTGAAATACTTATTCCAAAAAGATATGTATCTCCACATTCCATTATTGGTGATAAAATAGATGTTTTTGTGTATCTAGATGGTGAAGAGCGACTTGTTGCTACGACAGAAGAACCATTGGCCCAAGTAGGTGATTTTGCTTGTCTAAAAGTAAATAAAGTAGAAAATGTAGGAGCTTTCCTAGAATGGGGTGTCATGAAAGAACTTCTCGTGCCATTCAGTGAGCAAAAGATAAAAATGGAAGAAGGTCGATATTATATAGTTTACGTGTATATAGACCCACTTACAGAAAGAATTACAGCTTCTATGAAATTGGAGAAGTTTATGAGTAAAGAACCAGCTCCTTATAAGTTTAACGATGAAGTGTCACTTATGATTTGGACTCAAACAGAATTTGGTTATAAAGCCATCATAAATAAACAACATCTTGGTATTTTATATAAAAATGAAGTTTTTAAAAAATTAACCCTTGGTCAGAAAGTCACAGGCTACATAAAAAAGGTAAGGGAAGATGGAAAAATTGACTTAACACTAGATAAACAAGGCTACACAAAAATTGATGCAATTGCTCAGAAAATTCTAGATGTTCTAGATAAAGCAGGAGGTTCATTACCTTACAATGACAAAACAGATCCAGAAGTCATCTACAAAATATTTGGCGTAAGCAAAAAAGTGTTCAAACAAAGTATTGGAAACTTGTTTAAGCAAAGAATCATTGAATTGACAGACAAAGGATTTAATAGGGTAAAAGGTGAAACAGAGTAGGGTAGTTTTGAGGTGTTTAAGGTTTAATGTTGAGTCCCCTCTGAAAAGTGCTATTTTTTAAATTTTGCATAAAATAGTACTCTTGGGCGGGTAGGTTAACAAAATGATTTCTTGATTAATATACTTTAGTATCTGTTGCA
>JBGSOH010000114.1:0-3633 GCA_041739205.1 Saprospiraceae bacterium | reverse complement strand
TTTCTAAACTGATCAGAAGATTTTTGGATAGTACAATTAAAGCTAATTCTGCATTGGATTCTAAAGGAATTGAAATAGAAATAACACTTAGTGAGGAAATAGAAATGCTAAAACTTTATATCGAATTTGAACAATTGCAGTATAAAAATAAGTTTGAATATACCTTTGAAATAGAGTCTCAAATAGACACATCTGTATTTACAATTCCACCAATGATTTTACAGCCCTTTATTGAAAATGCGATCAAACATGGATTGATGTATTTAGACCATAAGGGGAAACTGGTTGTCAAGTTTTACATTAAAGATGAGAGCCTAGTTTGCGAAATATTTGATAATGGGGTAGGAAGAGAAAAGGCAGCAGAAATTCAAGCATCTTCTATAAAACTTTATAAATCCAGAGGTATCGATTTAGTCATGGAGCGTATTAATATTTTAAATACGTTAACCTATGATATCAGATTGTTTACTGAAGACTTGACACCAAACGGAACTAGGGTGAACGTTTTTTTAAACCATAAAAGATAAAAATATATGAAAGTCCTTATAGTTGAAGATATTATAGTAACTGCAAATTTAATTAAGAATCGACTAGAAACGCTGATTTCTAAGATCACATTGATTAACCAGGCATTTACATTGGAAGAAGCGGAGATAAGAATTTTATCAGGTAATTACGATATTGTATTTTGGGATGTAAATATGCCAAAAGGTACATCATTTGATTTGCTCAAGAAATTATCATCAGATAATAAAATTACATTTGAATCTATTTTTATAACTGGTGAAAAGGAAAGTACTTATGTTATTAATGCATTAAAGTTTTCGGCAATTGATTATTTATATAAACCTTTAGATGACGATGAATTAGTTTCAGCCACGAATAAAGCTATTGAACAAAGATTAAAGTCAAAAGATAGTCAAAGAATAGATTTTCTATTAAAAATGCTTTCATCTTCAAATACTGAATCTCAGAAGGTTGCTTTTAACTTGTTAAAGGGAACTACAGTATTTATTGAACTTGATCAAATTGTAATGCTTGAAGCCGATGGTGTAATTACTAATATTCATTTAATTGATAAGAGCATTCTCCACGCAAGTAAAAATCTTGGTTATTATAAATCATTTTTGCTTGAAAAGGATAATTTTTTTCAAGTAAGTCATGCTGTGATTTCAAATGTAAAAGAAGTTTCTGCTTTTGATAATAAGAGCTTAATTTTGAAATTTAAAAATGAAACCTTTACAACTGTATCACGTCGTAGGGCCAAGGATTTTAAAAATTTTCTTCAATTTTACGATCCAAAATCAAGTCTTCTCAATAAAGTGTTAGCGTTTTTTAGATAATATAGATTAGGTTTATTTAGAAAGTTACCGATATTATATAATTTACACAATGAATTTTAGTTAAGGAAAAGTCTACTTTAGAATTATTATCGTAGGTATAGGGCCTTAGAATTAATTAAAAAATAATTTTATCTTTAAATTTAATTGATTATAATGCTCTTTTAGGATTTATCAAAAAGTTGAGTTTTGATCTTTTATTGCTTGTATTTTAAAAAATGTTTTTCAATTTATCATCTATATTTTTCAAAATTCAACTCCTGAACATTAAAAACATTTTGTTTCCTTCTTCGACCGACTCCTCTGGTTACCTAATGTCCATTTTTTACATTAATGTATATTTTACATATGGAGTGTTGGCAAATGAGTTTTTAATAAGTACTTTTGTCTTTTGAAAAGAGAAACATGATGGGTTGAGACATTATGATTCAGCGGCACCGGAAAAAATATTTTAAAAAATTATAAATCTTAGTGTATTTATGAGAAATACGATTTATCAGTTTCATTTCGTTTTGTTTTTTTACAGTTTTATCTTTTTGATAAGTACTAAAGCAGTTTTTGGACAAGATCCAAGTTACCAGAATTTTGCGCAAAATAGGTTTTTATTTAATCCATCTTTAACGGGTAGTTATGGAGCACAGAGTTGGAAGGTAAGGTCTAAAATGCAGTGGAATAATGACGGAGGTAGTGGTTACAGAACATTGAGTTTATTGTTTGAAGAGACGATGCCTTGTAGTATTCTTGATATCGGTGCCAAAGTCAACTACAATGAAGAAGGCGCAGGATTGTACCGTTCACTTGAGTTAGGCTTTCTTTCATCGGCATTTATGCCCATTGGAATGTCAAAGTATAGTGATCACAACATTAAGTTGGGAGTAGATTTTTCATGGGGATTTAATAGTATTGATTTTTCAAGATTGATTTGGTCAGATCAGTTGGACTCGAAATATGGAAATATCTATCCGACATCATTTATCAATCCCAATCAAGGTCGATCATCTTGGTATTTTAATCCAGGTTTTGGAGTGTCAATGAGGTCTATGTGGAACAAAAAAAGCACCAAAGCATACATGACAAATTTTGGCGCTGCATTGTACCGTTTTTATGCTTTGGAAGACGGTGAGATCAATCAATCTGTATCTGTATTGGGCCTTAAAAATAGCAATCCGTATAGATTTTCTCTTTTTGCAGAAGCAGAGTTTGTACCTGTCTATTTTTCTAGAAAGTACCTTACTTTTAGGCCTATGATCTTGTACCAAAAACAAGGACCTATCCAGTATGTAGAGACAGGATTTAGAGCAGGATATTTGAGAAATGCTGGTATTGGATTTTATTACCATACGGCACCAGGTAATAAGATAGGACAGACACCTTGGATGACATTTACTACAGATTTTTTAATTCCTGTAGGGAATGGAAAAAAACTAGAAATGAATTTGTCTTATTCAGAAAACTTGGGTGGTTTGCAAAATTTTGTAGGTCCACAATTTGAGATCGGAATCAGCTACCACCTTGCTAAAAGTAGTATTTGTAATATGATGGGTATGGAAGACGACGTGCCTTATAATAGTGAATATATTTGTCCAATAATGGCTATAACCCCTGGAAAAAGAAAGATGTATGAAAACATTTGGTATAAGAATTAAAGTTATTCTTCTCATTTTCGTTTTATTTAATTTGCTTTCAGATTTATTTGCACAATGTGATCCTAATTTTAAGGTTTGTAATGAAGATATGTGTGGTGGTGTTAAACTAGCTATTGCTGGTGATCCAAATAATGTATTTTGCCAAGGGAAATCTGCTACTCTTTCAATAAATCAAAATGAAACTACACCTATGGATAGCTTTATTGTTTATTGGTGCGATGGTGCTGTTTCAAGGTATAAAGGAGATCAATTTGTTTTTACTCATGTCTTTTTTGTACCTGAAAACGAGGTTTGTTTAAGAGAGAAGTCCGACTTCCTCTTGCCAATAATTGGTAAGAAAACATGCCAATTAGGTGTTTCGTGCAGAACAGCATCTATTTCTGTGACACTTTATCACGAACCACGTGCCAAATTCGATTACTCAAATTCTGTTTGTGTTGATCGATTGGTAAATTTTAATAATAAGTCGTGTAATGTAAAAGATACGGAGCCAGATGCATATAAATGGGACTTTGGTGATGGAGGAATGTCGACGGCTAAAAACCCTAGTCATACTTATACTTCTCCCGGAGTTTATATAGTTAAACTGAAAGTCAAAAATAGATGTGGCGAACATGAAATTACTCAATTAATCACAGTCGTAGATT
>JBGSOH010000042.1:0-3656 GCA_041739205.1 Saprospiraceae bacterium | reverse complement strand
CTGGTTGTATTGGTTCTAGAACTTATGATATACAAAAAGAAACAACGCTTGGTGCAAACGATTGGGCAACCGTTGAAACTGCAACCAACTCTTTTAATTCATACTTTTGGATAGCTCCCGACATTGGAAGTTATAAAGTTGTTGTTACTTGTGGGGATTGTAAAAGAACTGCTTATAGTAATCAAGCATTATGTACAAATTTTACAGCAACTACAACCGTAAATTCAGGGTGCATTGGCGACACAATAAATTTTGGTTCGTCTCACTCAGGTGGTTTGGCTCCCGTTGTTGTATCTTGGTTTATAAATAATGTACCGATTGCAGGACCTTCGCATGTTTTTGCTAGTGCTGGTGTTTATGCAGTTCAAACCACATTTGTAGATGACAATGGATGTGAAATTTACATCATAAAGACCATATCTATCACAGACTGTTGCGAAGCATCGAACAGCATTGCACCATTAAACCCAACGTTGTGTGCGGATCAAATATTGTCTTTCTCATCTGCTGCAACAAGTGGAACGGCTCCATATAATTTTGAATGGTCTTATCGTTTCTTTTCAGGTCCTTGGATAAGTGCAGGATATGGAACGCCAAAAAACTTATCTTTCCCTGATGCGGGTTCATACACGGTAAAAGCAAGAATGACAGACTCAACGGGTTGCACTTCTGAGAAAACTACAAATGTAAATGTGACTACTTGCACGGAATGCATTTGTACGCCAAACCTATCTTTAGCGGGGTGTATCTTAAATGCCACGTTCACAGGTTCGGGTTGTTCAGGTGCAACATATCAACTTCAACAATTTATTACAGGTTCTTGGACGACAATTCAAACGGGTGTTGCATCTAACTTTAATTACACCCCAACTTCAAACGGTTTATATAAATTAGTCAGGATTAAAACAGGATGTGAGCCCATTGAAAGCAATATTGTAAATGTCACTTGTTATCTAAGTCCTTGTGAAGATAACCCTACTTTACACCTTCCAATAACATCTTATACAAGTTGCACCCTAAATCCAGTTGTAGTATTCAACAATGTAATAGGAGGATCAGCAACAACTGTAACAACTACAGATACGGGATTAGGAATTGTAACAATTAATTGGATAAATGATAGTACTTTCACTTTCACTTATTCACCTGCTTTGGGTGATGCAGGGACATTCATAACAATTAATCTTACAACAGATAACCCCGAAGGTCCACCATGTATTCCAGCTTCTCAAAGCTTTGGAATTAATTATGTCCCTTCACCAAATCCACAAATAACTAGTAGCGTTGCAGACATGTGCGTAAACACACAACGGACAATTACTTATACACCTTTAGGCGGCACACTTTCAGTTCTCTCAGGGCCTGGTGTCCTAGTTGGTAACGTTTTGACTGCAACAGGTGCAGGTAATATAAGAATTGTCTACACATTTTCAACAGGAGGTTGTACAAATTCTGTTGAACAAATTATAAGAGTAGTTCAATGTATTCCTACATTAGTTCTTTCTAGCTGTTCTCTATCAGGATCTTCATCAGGTACTGGATGCAATACATATTCATTTAAAATAGAGTACTCAGGTAACGGTACATCAGGTTGGGTTACATTAGCAACTGGAATTGGTGGAAATGCAATTACATACGCCCCTAGTCAAAATGGTTATTATCGGATGGTTATGGAGCATCACGTATGCAATGACATAATAAGTTCAAATGTACATGTGACTTGTGTAGTTGAGTGTACTTGTATTCCATCAGAGCTTCAAACAGGTTGTCAATTAAGTTGGAATGGATGTAGTGGATATTTAGCTACTTTACAAAAACAAATCAGTTCTGTTTGGACTGATATTACCACAACAAGCCCATACACACCAACAGACAATGGACCATTTAGGGTAAAATACACTAAGTCAGGTTGTCCAACACAATATAGTGATGTTGAAGAAAATATATTTCCATTGTACACCTTTCAAATAAATCCAGTTTCTCCAGCACCAAATACATATATTTTTGATAGGGATTCAAACACGGATCCAGTATTAGAAGACATGGTTACAGCTTGTGCGCCCCATGATGGTTACATTTTAATAGGCGGCAATGTTTCTTGGGATTTTGTAGTCACATCAAGTGAAGATGTAACCTGGTCTTATTCTCATTACAATGCTACCATTGCACCAAATTTATACGAAGTATCTAGGACATCAAATTCAATTAGATTTCATTTAAAAGGTGCTTTTATGTCTTGTGGTTGTGGAGCTATTCCACCAATAACACCTGTTTGCGGTGTATCAATTGTAAACGCAATGATGAGACTAACAGGCACAAATGAGTGTGGTAATGTAATTTTTGACAGAATTTTATTAAAGTACATAAATAATTAACATCATGATCACACACGAAGAAATATTAGAAACAGAGCTTTCGTCTTCAATATCCGTAATTAAAAACGAGATGTCAAATAGCTCAAACCTTGAAAAAATATCAAATCTTTTAAGTTCGATAAACACGCTTTTGGAATTCTGCCTAAAAGAGTTGCTGAAAAATGGTAAAATAAAGGTTGGAATTTTTGAAATTCCAAAAGTATGGAAAGCGGCAAAGAATTTTGTTGAAGAAATTTTACTCATTTGGCCACAAGACCAATTAATGAGAAAATTGGAGGCAATGCCGCTTTCAATAGGAGATACTTTGATCACCTACATAATTTGGTGCTTTCAAAACATCATAAAGGATAATAAAGTGAAAATTGGAATATTGGATATTATACCTTTTATAGTCAGAACTATAAAGATGATAAAGGAAATAACTAAAATATTCAAATCTAAGGGTCTTTTCAATCCTATGTAATGCTTTTCATTTTGTAACAATTTGTTATAAAATATCAGTAAAATCACTTATACTTTTGCACATATTTCAATATAATATAATATAAAATTATGACAGATTTAACCAGTACGTATCCTTGTACAGAATGTCCGGAAGACTGTGGCGATTTTGTAATGCCAGAAGTTGTTTCCGAAGATTGTATAGATACGATTATATCTGAATTATCCGAAATAAAGGAACTCTTTATTGCATCAATTGATCCGACTGATAAAACTAAACCTTTAGGAGGACCAACAGATTGGACTCTAAAATCAGCTTGGGAATTGGTAATTGCTAATAGTGGTGCTTCCAAAGTAAGAAGGCTCTTTGGTGTTGGTGACATTCCAGATCCTGAAAAGACCACCAGAGTTTTCCATGACAATAAAACTAAGGTTACTGGTAGAAAATATACCTTAACTTTTGACATTCTATCTCTACACCAGACAAACTATGAAGCAATGCAAGCTTTGCAATGTGGAGGAACTGTTAGGATTTGGTTTATGGATAGAGGTAATTACTTGTATGGAGGCCTAAACGGAATACCAGTCAATATAAATGATGCAGAATCAATATTTGAAAGAGGTCCAGATGCATACAAAAAAATAGTTCTAAAATTAGATTTCACTGCATCATGTTCTCCAGATAGAACACCAAGTCCATGGAGTGAAGTAACACCTTAAAAATAAATTATGTCAACCGTTTTACACAGTATTTTAGCTCAGAATTCATACAAAAAGGATAAATCCGGCAATCCTATAAGACGTAGGTTTACACTCACTGCATGGAATGCAATTCCTTCA
>JBGSOH010000025.1:0-16782 GCA_041739205.1 Saprospiraceae bacterium | reverse complement strand
TAAATCTGTTACTAAAACGGACACGGCAACATCAGAAAGTGAATCATAAAATACACCATCTACTAAGACTACGTACCCAGACAATTTTCTATCATCTGTGGAAGCATCCCAAGCCAAAAGTACGGAATTTGCACCTACATTTCCACGCAAATTGCCTGGCGCTGTTGGTGGTGTCGTATCAGGCGTTTCTTCTTGATCAGTTGTCACTTTAAGCGTTGTAATCAATGATTCATTTCCAGCAGCATCAATCGCAGATACTCCGAATACAAACTCTGTCAATGATGCCAATTCAGTAATAGTTACGGTAAGTCCTTCGACAGTGCCTATCAAAACGCTATCTTGATATACATTATATCCTGTCACACCTACATTGTCTTCTGCAAAATCCCAAGATAAAGTCACATTTGTAAATGCTACTTCCGCACTCAAATTTAAAGGCGCATCTGGACTTTCAGTATCACCATCTAGAGGTGCAGTAGATTGTTCAACATATAAGTCAAGGACTTCTGGTGCTGTCAATGCTCTATTGTAAATCTGTACTTCATCTAATGAACCGTCAAAAAAATTGGTTTCATCTATTGGGTCATAACCTATTCCAAAAGGATGGCCAGTTTGACTTAATGCTCCAGCATAGGCTTTTTCGTTTACTTGTACGCCATCAAAGTAAATTCTATCAGTAATACCATCATGTGTCATTACAACATGTTTCCACTCACCAATAGGCAAAGCATTTCCGTCACCTGAATCCATGTCATTACAACATGTAGCTGCATGGGTTGTGAATACTGGTTTGCCATGTGATGGAAGAGATATTTTCCATCTTTCTTGCCAGCCACCATGTGATAAGATGAATCTCTCACCCGATGCAGGAAGTGATCTTACATTTACCCAAAAACTGATAGAAGTAAAATCTGTATTAAGTTGTGGAGAATTAGCTGCTTCTACAAAAGTTGTATTACCATCAAAAGTAACCGCCTTATTTGATTTTCCAAATCTATCTTTTGTACTTACAGCGTTACCATAAGCATTGTTCTGATATTCAGATTGATCATTTCTTGTATTGTCAAATGTATAATCCGCTACCAAGGCTGAATTAATCACTGGAGCGTCTTTTTGACCATCATATAATGCTGCAATTTCTGCTGCACTCAATGCTTTAGTATAAATTTGAAGATCATCGATGGCACCATCAAATAAACTTCCATTGTCAATAGGATCATAACCGATCCCTAGTGGAAACTTTGTTTTATTGAGTGCGCCTGGAGCTGCTTTTTCATTAGCTAATTCTCCATTAAAGTAAATTTTGTCTGAAGTCCCATCGTGAACCATCGCTACATGTGACCAAACACCTGCTTGCAATGCGTTACCATCACCAGAATCTAAGTCACTACAACAAGCAGTTGCGTGTGTTGTAAATACTGGTTTGCCATGACTAGGAAGTGATATCTTCCATCTTTCTTGCCAGCCACCATTCGAAAGTAAATATACTTCACCAGTACCTGGTAATGTGGTAGGTTTTACCCAAAAACTAATTGTCGTAAAATCTGATTGTAAAGCTATAGAGTTTTCAGCACGAGCTGCACCGTACAATGCATTATTCGCCCATCCATGTCTATTTGGCTCAGGCTTTGCGTTTTCACCCAAAATAGCATGATTTGCAAATTGTGATTGGTCAGTTCCATTGGCATTTAATGCATAATCTGCTACCAAATCATCCGCATTTCCAGGGAAAGTGGATTGTGCTGTGTAAAGTGCTCCTACAGCCGCATCATCCAATGCATAATTGTATATTTCGATATCATCTACAGTACCATCAAACCAATTGCCACCATCAATAGCATTGTAACCAATACCAAGTGGTCTCGTTGTTCCATTTAATGTTCCTACTACATCTTTAGATGCTACAAGCGCACCATTAAAATATATCTTGTTTTTAGCTCCATCATGAATGAATGTCACGTGTGTCCATTGTCCAGGTTTAAGGTCATTGCCTTCACCTGAATCCATATCAGAGATACCATTTGAGTGATTAGTTGTAAATACTGGCTTTCCATGAGAAGGAAGTGATATTTTCAATCTTTCTTGCCATCCACCATTAGATAATAAAAACGCTTCTCCGTTTGCAGGAAGAGTGTTTACTTTTACCCACATGCTGATGGTTGTACTTTCAGAATTCAAATGTGCGGCATTTTTTGCAGTTACTTCTGAAGTCTCACCATCCAAGATGATGGCACTATTGCCATATCCGAATCTATCTGTTGTGTAAGTTGCTGTACTTGTATTGGCATTGTTTTTAAAACCAGAATCATCCTTGCCTAAACCATCAAAATGATAAGCAGCTACTAGGCCAGCATTAACAGTTGGTGCAGTAGATTGTGCAACATAAAGTGCATTAATTTCACCTGCAGAAAGTGCTTCGTCAAATATCATCACTTCGTCAATCAACCCATCAAAATAATTTCCTTTGTCTATAGGATTAAAACCTATTCCTAATGGATCATTCGTTTGATTTAGGTTTCCTGCGTAAGCTTTTTCGTTTACTTGGACGCCATTCATATAGATACGGTCTGTGATTCCATCATGAGTCATAACGACATGACGCCATTCGTTGACTTTTAATTCGTTGCCACCGCCAGAATCCATGTCATTACAACAAGTAGCTGCGTGCGTCGTAAACACGGGTTTACCATGTGGTGGAAGAGATATTTTCCATCTTTCTTGCCAACCACCATGCGACATAATGTATGCTTCACCTTGAGTTGGAAGACTTCTTACGTTGACCCAAAAACTTATGGTCGTAGTAGGAGAATTCAATTGACTACTATTAGGGGCAGTGATCGCTCCTTGGATACCGTCAAATGAAAATGCACTGTTAGCCCAACCAAATCTATCGGAAGTTAAAGTGGCGCCATTTACAGCTGCATGATTGGAAAAGGAAGTACCGTCTTTGGCATTTCCTGAAAAGTTGTAAGATACTATTGGTGACTGTGCATGCAATCCGAAGACGCTTGCAAAAACCAAGAGCAATAAATGTACATGACGTTTCATAACCTGTGATTTAATGATTAATAAAATTGACTATATTTTTAAAAACTGAATACTTTTTGAAAAACCACCTTGCTTCAAACTAAGAAAATAAATACCCTGAAGCAGCTGACTTACATCCATTGGATTTTCTGTCTTCCATTCATATAAGGATAAGATATTTTTCCCAGAAAGGTCTGTGATAACTACTTCGGAAAATTGGTTTTGACTTGTACTTTGAATGGTTAAAAACTGGCTGACAGGATTGGGTGAAATTTGGATATCGCCCCATTCACTTAATTCTGTGACATTTGATGTTTCTGGATTATACAAAGCCAAAACTGTTTCTGGACTTAAGGCATCGTCATAAATACGTACATCATCCATCACACCTTTAAAATTATATTGGGCATCAGTCAGCAACATTTGACCTATTAACATGGGTAATGTGGTCGTCCTAATATTGCCTGATTGTGGTGCAAAAGCACTAAGTACACCATTGATATAGATCAACATCGTTTTACCATCATAAGTAGCTACAATATGATATATGCTATCTGAACTCAAAGGAGTGGCGACATCCAAGTCTACGATTCTTGTGGTGGTATTGACGGTCCATCTAACGTTGCGCGTAGGCGTGATAGATAATTTCCATCGATTCTGCCAGCTACCATGCGAGACTAAAAATATTTCTTTTTCTTCACCAAAGTTGGGTTTACACCAAAGACTAACTGAAATAGCTTCAGAGACATTTAATTTGGGTGTACTTGCTACTTCTATATGTTGGGTGCCACCATTAAAGTAGTATGCATTATTTGGTTTCCCTTCAAAATCAGCTGTCAAAAGTCCACCTTTGTTACTACCATGATGATTGTTGCCACTGATGTCATCTGCATTTCCTGTAAATGGATACCAAGCGATGATCTGTCCATCAACATCAAAATTCTTAACCAATATAGTGATTGTTTTCTCTGCACTTAATCCTTGTGGATCAGCTACAGTCACTTTAATATCATACACACCTTCACTCTGCGGAGCTATCCATTGCACTTGTGTTCCTTGACCTGAAATGACTCCTTGAGCAGCAGACCAAGTGTAAGAAATAGCATCACCATTCGGGTCTGAAGCATCACACATTAATGTAATAGTTCCACTCGAAGCTGCCACATTGCTATTTGCCGTAAGGCTCTCAATAATAGGTGCTCGATTGATAACATCCACAACTTCTATGATGATGGACAAACTATCTACATTTCCTTCAGGGTCTGTGACTACAACCTTGACTTCTGTTTGTCCTACATTTTGTGGTGCAGTCAATTGAACATCTTCACCATTACCAGTAATAATACCATTATCTGAAAACCAAGTATAGGTCAAAACTTCAGAATCTTTATCTTCGGCAGTACAAAAGACGGTGGTATTACTACCTTTTTCTATGACATAATTTTCTGGTTCCAAGGCTTTTATTCTTGGTGCATAGGTGAAGGAATTTTTACTTTGGTTATAGTCAACGACAACATCATTGACCAACATTTTATTTTTATCGTAAGTAATCGAGCCATTTGCTGGTGTTACGACCACTAGAATCGCTTGTTTTGCAGGAATAGATATGGAGACACTTCCAGATACATCCTCATGTATAAAAGATTCTGAAATGGACTCGTAGATATCATATTCGCCTTCTCCTATATTGAGCGTGATGGTTTTTGGTATATCATATGGATTAAAATATGAGTAGCTAGGGTAAGATGAATCACTATAAAAGTCAGTTGCATTCAAATCCAATTGCAAAATCCTTGGATCATTGGTTTTTTCTATCAACGCACCTAGAAATCCTACCGCCGAACTACCATAAATAGCCAAATTTGTTGCTGCCCATCCACCACCTACAGCATCACCTGTAGCAAAAGGTGTCAATCCTTGGTACTTTTCTTTCATCGCTTCATGAGAGATAAGTGCTTTAGGATCATTGGCTTGCGACCATGTAGCGCCATCTTGTAGCATACTTGGCAAAAAACCTGGATACATCAATCTAGATGCATTACTAAGATTTAACATCCATTTTCCGATCGACTTGGCAAATCTTTTTTCATATCTCACCAAAGGTACAAGAGCAGCTGCTTGTTGCATTCCATTCATCAAAAATGCATAATCATTGCCATTATCATTGGCTTCACCTACTAGACCTGACACATCAAAACTACCCCATTTACCTACAATAGTTCCCCATCCACGCAAAGGACCACGGTCAAAACACCAATTGACCATTTTGTTGATATCATAATCAGTACCTATTTCTGCATTCATCTTGGCAGCAACATAAGCGCCATAAGGCAATTGAAGTTCATAAGATGGGTTGGAAGTTAATCCATTTAGGTATTCTAATGACCATTCAGCACCTTTGAGATATTCAGGATTTTCCGTGGTTTTGTAAGCATGATAAAGCAACCAACCAAAGGTTCCGGCTGTTTCAGGTTCTTTCACGCCATTGGGATTTCCTTCCATGGTTTTAAAATTCCATGCACGGTAATTCATATTTGCTGCAGTCCAAGGTGCGGCATTTCCACCCATTATCTTAGTCGCTTCTAGGAATTTTTCTGACACAGCATTAAATTGAAAATCAGCTTCCGCATTAAAAGCAGGATAAAGATCATACAACTGATAAAAGTACATATTAGGCATCACATCATACCACCAATCGCCACCGCTATTGGCAGACGCATTGTTGAGATAAATATTTTCACCATTCTTTTTGTTAAAAAAGTCTTGCGACATCACTAGACGATCAAGACCGTACATATTTCTAATATCTTGGCCTACCAAAGCTGCTCCTACCAAAGATTGCAATACATTGATGCCTTCTGAATTTTGTGGAGAATTTGTACCAATATAAGTATGGAGTCGTATTTGTTTTTGGGATGGATAATTGACACCATTATTGGAATAATTGACCAATGGAAGATATTGCCCACTATTATCTTTGTCGTAAATGAAAGAATCGTACTGAATAGCCACGTTTTTCCAATCTCGCATACTGAATGGAGATGGTTGGTCAGGCATTAAATCTACCCTTGGAATGGAAACTTGTCCTTGTTGCGCATCAATAAACTTTGCTAGCAATAAACAAACTAAAAGTAATATGTATCTATTATATCTATTCATCAATATCCCGAGTTTTGGTCAAGCGATGGGTTTAAATCTATTTCTGTCTGTGGCAATGGAAATACCTCATGTTTACCTACTTGGAATCCTTCTAGTACATCAGCTGCGATACCCCATCTTACTAAGTCAAAAAATCTATGCAATTCATATCCTAGTTCTACTTTTCTTTCTTGACGAATGGCATCACGCACAACAGTTTGGTCAGTAGAAACAATAGCTGGTAATACACCCATGCCTGTAGCTTGTGCTCTTGCTCTCGCACGAACTGCTTCCAATGGCACAAGTGCTTCCTGTACCCTACCTAACTCTACCAAGGCTTCAGCTTCCCACAAAAGAACTTCTGCAAATCTGATAGCTGGATAGTTAATATCACCATCTGCTTTTTGTGACAGTTCGTCATCAGACTGGATAAATTTGCGTGGACTGAAAAACGTAGATGAAAACGAATTTTTATAAATCAATCCAAAATATGGTTCGTTATTTCTTGCAACCGTGAATCTAAGACGTGGGTCATTGGCCTCAAAAGATTGTACAAATGCAGGTGTCGTCTCAGCAAATCCATAACCCAAAAACTTTTTGGATGCCCACCATTGATTTAAGAAATTGCCTACACCTAATTCCAAATTGGTATGTTGGATTTCCCAAACGGATTCGCTATTATTTTGGGTTGTTTTTTGGAAAAGACTATTATAATCAGTGACTAAAGCATACACACCGAGACTTTTAACTTGTTGCACATAAGCTAATGTTTTAGTATAATCTTTGCTATACAAACTAGTTTTAGCTGCCAGTGCAAGTGCTGCACCTGAAGTCGCTCTTCCTACGTTCGCTGCTGATTGGGTAGCAGGAAGTAATAAAGCAGCCGCATCACAATCAGCCAATATTTGTTGGTAAATCTGAGCTTTAGCAGTACGTGGTATCTTCAGCTGATCTGGTGCTGTGACTTTAAGGTATAAAGGCACATCACCAAATACTTGTGTTAGCTGAAAATAAAAATATGCGCGAAGAAAAAGAGCTTCCCCTTTTATACGATTTTGGACGGTTTTGTCCATGTTTATATTGTCGATATTGTCTAATACTAAGTTCGCTTGCGTGATGCCCTTGTATTGCAACTTCCAAAAGTCATTGAGTTCTTGGGTACGTGGCGTGTAAGTAAATGTCTCCATCTCCACAATCCCCGGACGAGATCCATCCCCACCAGGAATAGCTTCATCACCTGTGATGACAGCCATGGCCCAATAAAAATTATTGTTAGTATTGTTAAATAAAAGCGGATTGTAAGCTGCATTAATGGCTTGGACAGCATCTGCTTCAGTTTGGAAATATGATCCTGCATCCAGAATGGCAATCGGATCTTTATCGAGAATTCCTTCGCATGACAACAATGACATCATTGAAATGAAAAAGGCTGTTTTTAATGTGGAGTTCATACTAATGATTTAGTGTTTGACCAATTTTATTTTTACCTATCCTAATTACTTCTCACGCTAAAGCGTGACAGGTTCTTAAAAAGGACTTTGTAACGCTTAAGCGTTAATGACTTTATTACTTAAAAATCTATTTTAAATCCTGCTACATACGTTCTCGGAGCAGGCACTGTTCCCCAGTCGATTCCCACTGCTAGATCAGATGAAATGCCTAAACCTCTTGTATCATTAGCATTGGCTTGGATCTCGGGATCAAGACCTGGGTATTTTGTAAATGTGAATGCATTTTGTACAGTAAAATATACCCTCATATCGGAAATACCACTCCATTTAATGACACTTTTCAAATTGTATCCTACAGAGATATTCCTTATTCTCATATAAGATCCATCGTACAAAAATCGTGTAGAAGCACGTCTATTACCATTCCTGTCATCTAGACTTACCTTTGGTATATTGGTATCTGTATTGGTAGGCGTCCACCTATCCAAGATATCTGCATAGGAATTAAACCCACGACTTTGGGTCTCATAAGCAAAATTGCCATACAAGAAATATACATCATTGCCCTGCACTCCTTGTAGCATCATAGACATGTCAAAGTTTTTGTAATTGACACCCAACTGCATACCGTAGGTAAAATCTGGAAAAGGATTTCCTGCATGACTTCTGTCTTTATCATCGATAATATTATCGCCATTGATATCCACAAATTTTACGTCTCCAGGTCTTGTATCTTTGGTTTGGAATGGACTTGCTTCAATTTCTTCCATGGATTGGAATAAACCATCCATTTCCCAAAGGAAAAATGAACCGATTGGTCTTCCTGGTTCTGTTTTGGTCAATGGTCCATCTGAAAGTCCAAAGCCTCCTAATATTGGCTCACTACCTGCAATAGACAATACTTTATTTCTAACTATAGAAATATTTGGACTGAGGTAATAAGAAAAATCTTTGTTTCCTGCTCTATAAGATAAGGCAAACTCCATTCCTTTGTTTTCGATAGAAGCTGCGTTCACAAAAGGTGCTCTTGTAGATCCACCAGACTGTGGTATCGGTACTCGAACAAGCACGTCATCCGAAACTTTTCTAAAGAAATCTGCTGTAAATGTCAATTTATCTCTCCATAATCCAACGTCTATTCCGATATTTGACTGCGTACTCGTTTCCCATTTGATGGCACTATTTCCTGTTTCTAAAATAGAAGAACCTGTGACTAAATTATCGCCAAATGTATAGACTCGGTCACCAGTACTCACCAAGGAACTATAAGGATAAACACCAATCTCTTGATTACCCAACTTACCCCAACTTGCTCTAATTTTCAATTCTGAAATAAGATCACTATCTTTTAAAAAGTCTTCATTTGACATGATCCAAGCGCCCGAAACCGATGGGAAAATGCCCCATCTATTTTCTGGTCCAAACCTAGACGAACCATCATTTCTCAACGCACCACTCAAGATGTATTTGTTATTATAATTATAACCCACCAAACCGAAATACGAAACCAAAGCCCATTCCGTAGCAATACCCGATACGCCGACATTCATGATATCTTCTGCCACAGATGCGCTTAAATAACGGAATAATGGATCTGTTCTTCTAAAATTATTGGCAGATGCACCGATGTAATCTGTATGATTGGTGATGGCTTCTGTGCCTATTAATCCTGATAATTTATGTTTACCAAAAGCTTTGTCGTAACTTGCAGTAGTATTCCATATCAATGTTTGGTTAAATACACGTCCTTCATTTAGCGAAGTCGGTTCGTAAATAGCAGCAGACAATCTTTCTTTAAATAATTTTTCCTTTTCGAAGGTAAAATCTCCACCCAATGTTGTTCTCAATTTTAAGCCTTCGATCGGAGTTAATTCTGCAAATACATTACCGAAAATACGACTTCTATTGATGTTCCAGTCAGTACTATTGATCAAAACTACAGGATTGGCGTTACCATCACCATATAAAGTAGGATCACCCAATTCGGAAGTAACATTGATATCGCTTCCATCAGCATTCACACCTGAAAAAACAGGCGCAGCGATCAATGCAAAACGGATAGCACTCAATTCATTGCCTGGACCAAATCCATCCCCTGACGAACCTATGACTTTACGATCTGTATGACCAAATGAAAGATTATTTCCTATTCTGAAAAACTTATTTCCTGTCTCCCCATTAATTCTTACTTGGTACTTTTTAAAGTTTTGTCCTTTAAATATACCGTCTTGATTTTGATAATCTGCTGAAATATACACATTGCTATTGTCATTACCTACCATGGCGGATAGAGCATACTGTTGGATTGGTGCATTGGCAAAAACACGATCCAACCAATTGACATCAGGCAAGGTATCCAAAATAGAAACATCATACGTAGCTACCTGATTAGCAGGATTTCTCAATGTATTGGCATTGTTGATTGCCTCATTTCTGATGGTGAGATATTCACTAGAATTGAGTAATTTAGGCAATCTGATTGGCGTTTGAATACCATTAGACACATTTAAGGAAAATACTGGTTTACCAGACTTTCCTCTTTTAGTGGTCACAATGATGACACCATTGGATGCACGTGAGCCATATATCGCAGCAGACGCACCATCTTTTAAGACTTCTATAGATTGAATATCGTTGACCGAAAACATATTGATATTGCCTGAAGTGGGCACACCGTCTACTATAAATAATGGATTATTGTTTCCCAATGTACCTGCGCCACGAATCCGGACAGCAATATCATCACCAGGAGAACCAGTCACTTGAGTCACGGATACACCAGGTGCTTGGCCTTGCAAAGCTTGCTCTACACCCGATACCACTAGTTTTTCAATATCTCGAGACTTAATGGAAGAGATTGCTGTGGAAACATCTGTTCTCGTTTCCTTTCGATAACCAGTCACTATGACATCAGCCAACACTTGTGAATCTTGCTCCAAAAGCACATCAATATTTGTGCGACCATTTAGAGCTACCTCTTGTACTTTATAACCTAAATAATTAAAGATTAATATCGCTTTTTCAGAACTTACTTTGATAGAATAGCTTCCATCTATGTCTGTGATAGTACCGTTGGAAGTGTTTTTTTCAGAAATGGCAACACCTATCATGGGTAAGCCACCATTTTCTGTTACAACACCTTTCACAGTAATTGCTTGGCCTACAGCGGCAGAAGATAGTGCCATAAATATGCCGATTACAAAAAAATGGACTACATTCCGAATAGATTCCAAACTAAAAAAATTTATTCTTATCATTCTGTGCAATTAAATTGTTATTCCGATGCAGCAAATTTATATCAATAAACAGCACCAATCTGATACTTTAATGACATTTATTGATACTTTTATGATTTGTTACCTATTTTGAGTTATTTAATGACAGAATAAATGACTTTTTGCATGTTTTACTGTTATATTACATAATCATTAAGCATACCTTAATATAATATGAACGTTTTTCGTGAGAATACTCCTTTAAAGGACAATGATATTTGCGTCGTACTTGATTCTTCCAATAATGGTTTTGACTATCCTATACATAATCATCCCGAGATTGAAATCAATCTAGTCATGGGTATGTCAGGAAAAAGAGTCGTAGGTGACTCTACTGAAAATTACGAAAATAATGACTTAGTTATGTTAGGCCCATATCTCAATCATAAATGGTTTGGGGATGAAACAATGCTTAAAAACAAACAACCATATAGAGTCATTACCATACAATTTGATGCCAATCAATTTTCAGCCAGTATGATGATGAAAGATAGTTTTTTTGCGATCCGAAATCTACTCAAAGAAACAGTACAAGGTATTCAATACTCTGGAAAAACCTTCGAAACGGCAAAAAACATCATGATAGAAATGACTGAAAACAAAGGATTTGATAATACCATTTCATTTCTTAAATTATTAGATGTATTGTCCAAAGGAACGGAACGACGCTTTTTATCTTTCTTAGAATTTGATACAAGCGGACCGAAAACGAACAATAATCGTATCCAAATTGCTTATGCCTACATCATGCAACATTACGCAGACCCAAATTTCAAAATAAGTGATGTAGCTGATCAAGTGCAAATGACCGAAAACGCTTTCAGTCGATTCTTCCAAAGACAATCTTTCAGAAGTTTTAGCGACTTTTTGATAGATCTTAGACTAGGTAAAGCATGCAAACTCATTTTAGAGTCTGACAAAACCATCAGCGAAATATGCTATTCATCAGGATTTAACAACATAGCCAATTTCAATAGATTATTCAAAAAATATCGTGGATTCACACCCAACGAATTTAGGAAAAAATATATGCTTGATGCAGATTTTGCCTGGGACAAACAGGTTACACCGTGGCAATTTGTACCTTCAGATGTTCAGAACAAAGAGATCGTAAAGCCAATGATTTATTCTACTAGGATCTTACATCTATAAATGATCGGGTGATCTTGTGATCTGTGATTTAGAGAAAATTATAATACATCTGCAAAATAATTTTCCTAGTTATTGTAATTTATCCCATACTTATGTAAAATAAACTTGACATATAGTAAAACAAACATTACCTTTGTGAAAAATATCTTGATATGAACATTTCATTGCTTCCAAACAAATTTAAAACAATAGGTTGGTTAATTCTAATCCCGACTTCTATCTTAGGACTAGTGGTTATTTATTCCGATTATTCTAGTGAATGGCTCAATTTAAAGACCTTTGCCATAATACATAAAGATTTTATGCAAAAAACAGAGATGTTTACTTATGTAGAAACGAATCTGACCAATACTTTATTAGGTTCATTATTTATCATTGGAGCGTTGCTTGTCTCTTTTTCCAAAGAAAAAATGGAAGATGAATACATTTCTAGCCTGAGATTATCTTCATTAATGTGGGCAGTTTTATTAAACTATCTTATCCTACTTCTAAGCTTTTTGTTTGTTTACGGATTAAGTTTTTTGGATATTATGGTTTATAATATGTTCACAGTGTTGATCATTTTTATATTGAGATTTCATTACTTGATTCAAAGAAATTCAAAAAATACGCTGTAAATGAAAAACAATATAAAAGTCCAACGTGCTATCTTAAACATCACCCAAGAAGAGTTAGCAAATAGAATCTCTGTCAGTCGCCAAACTATCAACGCAATGGAGTCAAACAAGTATGTACCATCGACATTACTTGCGCTTAAGATCGCAAGGGTATTCGATAAAAAAGTGGATGATATTTTTACTTTGGAAGAAGGTGATTAATACATTTAATTCTTAAATAAATGCGAATAGTATTTTAATAAATGAAACTTTTTGTAGCTTAAATATTATGCTTATGTAACGTTTATAACTCATCTAACAACTCTCTAGCTGTTGTCAATTTTAATTTACCTTGCTTAGCAAGTTTGAGTTCTCACACTGCTTCTTTAATTTCTTCCATAAGCATAGCTTTCTCGTTAGATAAATTAACTGTCTTTACATATGGAAGGCTTTTTAATACTTCAACTAAGTGTAGCGCTTTGTTATCTTTAATATCCAATAATACCCTCATCTTAAATTACTTTTTAACTATCAAGAAAAACAAAAAATATTATAAAAGTTCAGATTTGCAAATATCAAACTACTGCTTCATTTCTTATATCTAATATCTTATCTCTCTTCTCTTATATCTCATAACGCATCTCTCTCTGACCTACTCTCTCCCACTCCTATCTATAAAATTGCTTCCAGCTTGTTGTGTGGACATAATCAGTACGTCTTGGATATTGACATGTTTGGGTCTTGTGGCTACAAAAAATATCGTTTCGGCTACATCTTTCGATTTTAAAGGTACGAAGTCTTCATAGATCTTTGCTCTTTTCTCGTCTCCATCAAATCTCACTAAGGCAAATTCTGTTTCTTCGACGTGACCAGGAGAAATTTGACTGACTCTCAATCCATGTTTATAAAGATCAAGACGCATAGATTTTGTTAATGCATCCACCGCATATTTTGTTGCCGAATAAACATTTCCATTCGGATAAACTTCATGTCCTGCTGTGGAACAAATATTTATGATGTGTCCCTTTTTCCTAGTCACCATGTCCGGACTCACCAATCTTGTGATATACAATAGTCCTTTGATATTGGTATCAATCATCATTTCCCAATCATCTGTATTGCCTTCATGTATAGGACTAAATCCTTTTGCAAGACCAGCATTATTGACCAAAATATCGATCTTTTTCCAGTCTGCTTTGAGTGATTTATATGCTTTTTTGACAGCGGCATGGTCTCTGATATCAAAACACAAAGCAATGATATCTACGCCATATTTTTTAACCAATTTGGTTTTTACTTCTTCTAACCTTTCCTTTCGACGACCCGTAATGATCAGATTATAACCATTTTTGGCGAAGATGTGGGCAGTCGCTTTTCCTATACCAGAAGAAGCACCCGTGATAAAAGCAATCTTTGAGAATGGAAGAGACATATTTTTCTATTTTGATCTTATGGAATTAAGTGTATTGGTAAACTCTTTTTCAAAATCGACATAACCAGGTGTGGCAGGACCTGAAAATCCAGTATGTATTTTGACGATTTTATTATTTTTGTCTACGAAAAGTAAGGTCGGATAAGAAATAATCTTATCGAGTTGTGGCAATTTTTCACTCGCTGCTTCTTTATCGTAATAACAAGAGTACAGCACTTCATGATTTATGCCCATCCTTTCTTGAAATCTTTTTAGTGATGCTATAGATTTTGTTTCGTCCTTATAGCGCTCAAATCCCAATGATATTATTTCCACATCATCCATTGGATTTTTCTTAAAATACTCTTGCAAAAAGACAGTCTCATCCATACAATTGGGACACCATGAACCCATTATCTGAATCAACTTCGTTTTACCCTTATATTTTTCATCATTCAAGCTGACTTGTTGACCTGAAACATTGGGAAAACTAAAACTTAATGCTTCATCATTCACTTTTTTGGTGAGATCATAAGCACTTGGCAAAGATGCAGATTCATCACGTGTTCCTTCCCAGTTGGTAGTGTATTGACTGCCAGACCTAAATGTTCCTGTCAACGTACCATCTTCCATAACTTTACCTAAAAACATGTAGGCATGAGAACCATCAAAAACTGACAAATACATCTTCTTTTTATATACAATACCTTCTAAATACCTGAAATCTCCTGTTTCTGTCAGAAAGGTTCCTGATATTTTTTTGCCATCCTGTTTAAAAACACCAACCGCCTTGTACTCAGTTTCAGCACCAATATCAAAAGTACAATTCCATTTACCAGCAACATTTAGGGTATCTTCATTATCTACCATTGTAAATCTATCAGCTACGCCATGCACTGCTTTAAAAGGTATGCTATAATTTTCACGATAATTGACCACCCAATCTCCTTCCATCACACCATCTTCATAAATAGCCTTGATGTATGAATCATAAATTGGGAAATTAATAATGACTGTATCCTTGGCAGTTGCTTTATCTCTTCCGAAGGTAATATCAGTGACCTTTATTCTTTCTGTGTCATTGTGGATAATGATGTGAAAATTAGATTCATCATCGTATACCACTTCAAAATTAAAAGGCAGTTCAGAGTCGTAATCAAACTTTTTAACAATGTCTCTATCATCACCATATTTTGACACAGGCGCACGATCAAGTAACAGCGCACCACGCCAAATACCCGGCGGTATCTTCTCAAAAGTACTATTGGGTGATATACAACCAAATACCGTCATTATTGTCAAAAATCCTAAAAATACAATCCTCATGATTTGTTCTGTTGTGGTATTTTAGCATTTCATATTAAGAATCCCTAAGGCTACCGTATTTCAAATATTGCTATTAACAATACACATCTTCCATCCAAAATGTTTTTTGAACACCCTATAATTTAATATGATTAAGTTCGAATCTTGTTGGGATCTCAACTCAGACAATTAAATAAACTTCTAAAAAAGCGAATGAATTAAATAAAAATCACTCCCCTTTATCACCTACAAACTGATCTTCTTTATTCCTAAATAATATATTAAAAGTCGTAAGACTTCCATAAATCCTTGTAATATATTGTTGAAGATTGACTTTATCTTCGTCTGACAATTGACTAGCATTGATTCTTTGCTCCATTACTCTAAGCCTATCTCTCACCATCACGATTTTATGAAAGAAAGTATCTATAGGAATTTCTTTTGGTTTTAAGGATGCATCATCAGGTTTTAGAATCAACAAGCCATTTTTCCACTTATCTCCTAATGGAATGACCTCACTGATATCCGACCAAGTCTTGAGTATTTTTATCAATGATTTTTCTGCTTCCGAAAATGAAACTGCTTCATCAGCTGCAACCTTGTCTATGATTTCCCACGCACTATACTCCTTGCCTACCAACTTAATACCATAAGTGATAAAACAAACTTTATAAGCCATGACTTCCGCCCCAATAACTACACCATCTCCAAATGCAGGATGCTTCACACGTGATCCTACGCCCAAAATTTCTGACATATTCTATTTTTTGTTTAGTTAATACCATTATTTAATCGGACAAATATAATTATTTTATGAAATATGTTAATAAGTGGTTCTTAAAATTATTTCAAGCTTTCCTTCAAAGAATGCAAAATGCCATATTTTTTTTACCTTTGTCACTAATTTATTTTGAAGCGTATATGAACATTGCATTGATTGGATATGGCAAAATGGGGCAAGCCATTGAAGAAGTCGCCCTACGACGTGGTCACAGCATCACCTGTAAAATATCTAGTAGAAACCTGCAAGATTTTAACCCAAGAGTGTTACAATGGGCTGATGTCGCCATTGAATTTTCGACACCCGAGTCTGCCTACCAAAACATCAATCAATGTCTTGAAATAGGTATTCCTATCATCTCAGGTACAACAGGTTGGTTGACCAAGAAAGAAGAAATCGAGCAAAAATGTAAAGATTTAGATGGCACGTTTTTGTATGCTTCCAATTTCAGTATAGGTGTCAATATCTTCTTTGAAATCAACAAAAAGTTGGCGGAACTGATGAATAAATACGAAACATATGATGTCAATATCAAGGAAATCCACCACACCGCCAAACTAGACAAACCGAGTGGAACTGCCATCACATTGGCAAAAGATATCATCGAGCGTGTTGATCGTAAAAAAGTATGGACCATTAGTGCACC
>JBGSOH010000010.1:0-11286 GCA_041739205.1 Saprospiraceae bacterium | reverse complement strand
TTCTTAAATGGATTTAAAATTATTTTACACAAAGTCAAAAATGGAAAAGATTCTATTATCTTTTTTAGTCTTTTTGTGCTTATTCTTATCAGTTAGTTCTGCTTTTGATGGTGGCGATTTTGATGTATATTTGGAGGCTGCATATAAACTTTATCATGGGCAAAATCCTTATTTGCCACCATATGCAAAGGACGGAATGGGTTACTCATATAGTCCATTTTTTATAATGATGCTAATTCCTTTCACTTCTAATTATTTCGTGACGGAATTAGCATGGTGTCTACTTTCTTTTTATTTTGTTTACAGAAGTTATAGAATATTTAGTTTTTACTTAGATATTAAATTTGCCAATAGAAGTACATATTTAGTTTATGTAACATTGCTTGTTATTCTTTCATACCAGTTTTTAAGTAATAATATAGGTATGGTCCAAGTAACTCCTTTCTTAATGTGGATTATGTTAGAGTCTATATTCCAGATACAACAAAAGAATAGAAATGTGTTAGGAGGTTTACTATTAGGTATAGGAATTAATATAAAGATCCTTCCTATTGTAATGCTTGGTTATCTGTTTTATAGGGGCTACTTCAAATCTTTTTTAATAGCAATAATATCTTCTATCCTTCTATTTTTTGCTCCTACGCCATTTTGGGGCTTAGATTATAATATTACTTTATTAAAGGATTGGTGGATAATTATAAATCCTACTAGCGCTGAGCATCAGGTAGAGACAGGCATAGGTACACATAGCATGGTTGCTTTACTTCCTGTTTATTTGTCAGATACAGTAGGTCAGTTGCCATATAGTAGGAATATTTTGGACTTAGATTTAAGCGTTGCAATTATAGTAACTAATATAGTAAGTGCCTTATTGGTAGTTATGTCATTGCTGTATTTTAGAAGCTTTCCTTTTATAAAAGAGGTGTCTAATAAAAAGGCTATTTGGGAGGTGTCTTTCTTTCTCTTATTGATACCCTTAATTTTTCCTCACCAACAGAAGTATGCGTTTTTGTTGGTATTACCAATGACTGTATATATTGTTTATTTCTTTTTTAATACTTGGGATATTTATAAAGGTGGTAGTTATTATAGGATGGTGTTGTTTGTTTTTATTATTTCAATGATAGTTTTTTCACCTATACATGGTTCTGATATTATAGGTAAGGACTTATTTAAACTATCGCAGCATTACAGGTTAATAACAATTTCTACATTATTAATGATACCAATATCTTTATTTTGTAGTCCATGGAAACTTATAGAAACTTCATATAGTTTACAAAATAAATAAAAAAAGGCCAGCGATTGCTCACTGACCTTTTTGCTAATTTATTTATCGGAGCAAAGATAATAATTAATTTAATTAATTGTACAATATTAGACAATTCTTGCATATATTTATCTTACTCAAGGATAGACTATTTTTTATCATTTTGTTTCACGTGAAACATTTAAATAAACTGACCTGTGAATGATTCCTTGATAGCCTTCAAACCTTCTGGCCTACCTTCATATAATAAGTGACCACCTTCTTTTCCACCTGTAGGACCTAGATCGATCACCCAATCTGCTGCGCGAATGACATCCATATTATGCTCAACAATTAGAACCGTATGTCCGTTTTCCACTAGTGCATTGAAGGCATCCATGAGTTTGTTTATATCATGAAAATGTAGACCAGTAGTAGGCTCATCAAATATGAAAAAGATATGTTTTGATGTGAATTCTTTGGTTAAGAAACTCGCTAGCTTTACTCTTTGGGCTTCACCTCCAGATAACGTGCTAGACGCTTGACCTAACTTTATATAACCTAATCCTACATCGAAAAGCGGTTGTAGTCGAGCAAGTATGTTCTTTTTATCTTTGAAGAAAACTAGAGATTCTTCTATTGTCATATCTAGAACATCATAAATATTTTTGTCCTGGTAGGTTACTTCTAATACTTCTTTTTTAAATCTATGACCATTACATTCTTCACACAATAAAGTCACATCAGCCAGAAACTGCATCTCTACTGTTAAATATCCCTCGCCTTTACATGTTTCACATCTACCGCCTTCTACATTAAATGAAAAATGTTTTGGCTCATATCCCTTTATTTTTGACAACTGCTGATCGGAGTATAACTTTCTAATATCATCATATGCTTTTACATACGTCACTGGATTAGAACGGGAAGATTTACCGATTGGACTTTGGCTAACCATTTCCACCATGGTGAAATTCTTAGTATCTCCACTTATCTTTTCATGTTTTCCTGGAGACGTTGCCACAGGATCATTTATCAATAACTTTAATGCAGGATAAAGTATATGTTTAACCAAACTTGTTTTTCCAGATCCAGATACACCAGTAACTACACTCATGGTTTGAAGAGGAATAGTGACATCTATGTTTTTCAGATTGTGTTGTCTGGCGCCTGTAATCTTGATTTTATTTTGAATCTTTCTCTTCTGTTTTGGGATAGGAATACTTTTCAGTCCAGTCATATAATCAGAAGTCAAGCTACCTGGTACGCCTTTTATAAATTCATCGTATTTTCCAGCATAAACTAAGTTTCCACCATGAATACCTGCTTCCGGCCCAATATCGACAATATAGTCGGCATTTCTTATCACCGCTTCTTCGTGTTCAATAACCACAACTGTATTACCTAAGTCCCGAAGTCTCTTTAAGACCTTAACAAGTTTTTCTGTGTCCTTCGGATGTAAACCTACACTAGGTTCATCTAATATGTAAAGTGAGTTAGTCAGATTACTTCCGAGTGTTCGTGTTAGATTTATCCTTTGAGTCTCACCACCACTCAACGTTGCTGCGAGCCGATCTAGAGAAAGATAGCCAAGTCCGATCTCGATCATTGTGCTTAATCTGTTTCTAACTTCTGTTAAGATACGGTCAGAAATTTTTTGATCATGGACACTTAGTTCTAATTTATCAAAAAACAAAAGTAACTCGTCTATAGGAATGTTTATCAATTTCGTAATATCCACATTCCCAACTTTAACGTAAGTTGCTTCTTTTCTTAATCTCCCTCCTTTACAGACATTACAAATGGTTTTACCTCTGTACCGCGATAACATAACTCTATTTTGAATCTTGTATGCACCTTCTTCAAGTTCGTTAAAAAAGGCATCTATCCCGTCAAAATATCGGTTTCCTGACCAAAGAATATCTTTTTGACTTTCTGAAAGATCTTTATAGGGTTTGTGAATAGGGAAATTAAATTTGTCTGCATTACTAACTAATTGGGCCAACCACATTTTTCCTTTTTCACCACGCCAGCAAGCAATGGCTTCTTGATAGATGCTCAGGCTTTCGTCTGGAATCACTTTTTCTGGATCTATACCTAGCATTTTGCCATATCCTTCACATTTAGGACAGGCGCCGTATGGATTATTATAATTGAATAATTGATGACTTGGTTCCAAAAAGACTATACCATCGAGTTCAAACCTGTTGTTAAAATACTTTTCTTCTCCATTTACCACAGAAATATAACATTCGCCTTCAGATTCAGAGAAAGCGACAAGAACAGAATCGGCTACTCTTTTGCGATTATCTTCATCTTCATTAACTACAAATCGGTCAATCAGGATTTTTATTTGTTGCTTGGTAGATATTACAGATTCGTCTTTATTTATTTTGTCGTTTTCAAGAAGCTCTTCTATTGTTGTGATACTATTTTCATAAATGACTCTACTATACCCTTTTTGCATTAGTAGATCTAATTCTTGACCTATTGTTCTGTCATGCTTTCTTTGTATTGGTATCAGAAGTTGGACTTTTGAATCTAGGTCTAAACAAAATATAAAATTTACGACATCACCAACTTCATGTTTTTTTACCTGATCGCCAGAAACTGGCGAAATAGTTTTACCAATTCTAGCGTATAAAAGACGCATATAATCATATACCTCAGTAAGCGAACCAACAGTTGACCTTGCGTTTGAAGAGCTGACTTTTTGTTCTATGGCGATAGCCGGACAAATCCCTTTTATGAAATCAACTTCTGGCTTTTTCATTCTGTCTAAAAACTGACGAGCATAGGATGAAAGACTCTCTACATATCTACGTTGACCTTCAGCATAAAGTGTGTCAATAATAAGAGAAGACTTACCAGAACCAGAAAGGCCAGTGACCACTACGAGTTTATTCTTAGGGATAAATAATTCTATATCTCTTAAATTATTCGATCGCGCACCTTTGATGTGGATGAATTTTCGGAGTTCTGCTCTTTTTTCTGCATCAGTCGAAAGATCAGTCTGTGAATGCAAAACGTTTTCCATGAATAAAAGTACTAATTATATTTTGAATTTTGTATCATAACTATTTGATATACAATATAATATGTTATATCCGACAATTTGATAATGCAATAACTCAACAAGATATTGCACAATATCTTAATATAATAATATTGTGGGCTGAAAGTTGTGTTAATTTTAATTTATATCAATAGTAAAAATTCGAATCAATAGATTTTGCATAGAACTTTGCCATTGTTGTCTAAAAGGTAGCTTGAGAAAGAACCGTTCTTGACAACTTCGGCATTATATTCGGTTACACCAGAAATGTAAATAAATATATATAGATCATATAATTCAGCATCTGTTCCAAATTCTTTTTTAATATGGTTTTCAAAAGTTAGTTTTAGAGCGGAGTCTGGTTTTGATAATAGATCTTTTGATAATAAATCACCACAACTATCGTACAATAGATTTGAATGAAAATTTTCTCCTTCTAGCTGAACTATAAGTCTTTCTCCATAACTACAAAAATTGAGTACAATTGCTGCTAGCGTGTCAGCTTGCGGAAATATCTCAAAAGACTTTCGCACAATTTCGGAATTTAATTGATTTTGGTCTATACCCACACCGATATCATATGGCATTATGCAGTTTTCAAATACGGGTTTCTCTTCATCCTTATCACATGATGTTAATAATGATAAGGATAAAAGAAAAGCTAGTGTAAAAATATTATTAAACTTCAAACTGATTTATTTTTTGCAAAGGTATTTTAATTCAGTAAAATACTTTTTGTAAACTATATTTTTGTAAACATTTTAGTGATAATTAAGACATATTTTATCCGTGACTAGCAAAAATAAAAAATTATTACTCTTTTTGATACACATTACAATAAAATAATTTAACTTAGAGTTAAATTTTCATAAAACGATCATTATGGCTAAGTACATGTGTATGGACACGTTAAAGTTTTTACTTTTTGATGTCCACAAAGTTCAAGATTTACTTAAGTTTGAGCGATTTACCGATTATGATGAGGACTCAATGAACATTCTTTTGGAATCAGCGAAAACATGGGCAGATCAAGATTTCTACCCCTATTACAAAGAGATGGATGAAAAACCAGTGTATTACAAAGATGATAAGGTTTATTCTCATCCTATTCTTAAAAAAATATTTAAAGATGCAGGTGAGAATAGTTGGATCGGAACTTATTTTGACTACGAAGATGGTGGAATGCAAATGCCACATACTTTAGCAAATGCAACTAATCATATCATCGAAGCAGCAAATAATCATATACCGGGATATTTAGGTTTGACATCTGGTGCTGCGCATCTTATAGCAAGTTTCGGAACTGATGCATTGAAAAAGACATTTATACCCAATATGTTGGCAGGAAAATGGGGAGGCACTATGGCTCTTACCGAACCACAAAGTGGTAGTTCTTTGACAGATATTGTTACATCAGCCGCACCTTTAGAAAATGGTACTTATAAGATAAATGGACAAAAAATTTTTATTTCTGGCGGAGATCATGAAGCTGTTGAAAATTTTGTCCACCTCACTTTAGCAAGGATAGATGGTGCGCCGCAAGGAACGAAAGGAATATCTCTATTTGTCGTACCAAAATACAGACTTGACGCAGACGGCTCTCTTGTTTATAATGACGTAAAAGCTGTTGCAGACTTTCAGAAAATGGGACAACGAGGGTATAGTACAGTTCATTTGGTTTATGGTGAGCAAAATGATTGTGAAGGATATCTTGTTGGCGAGCCTAATCAAGGTTTGAAATATATGTTCCAAATGATGAATGGTGCAAGGATAGATGTAGGCATGACCGCAGCTTCAACAGCGACGGCAGCATATTATGCATCACTTCAATACGCAAACGAAAGACCTCAAGGACGAAAAATCTTAAATACGGGTAAAAAAGATGTCTCCGATGGTCAAACACTTATCATTAATCATCCAGATGTTCGTAGAATGCTTTTGTTACAAAAAGCTATCAATGAGGCATCCTTAAGTTTACTTTTGGAGTGTTCAAAATTGAGCGATTTAGCCCATAGCGAGCAAGGTGAAGAAAAAGAAAACTACCATTTATTACTAGAATTATTGACACCCGTAGCCAAAACTTATCCGTCAGAAATGGGAAGAATAGCTATAAATAATGGTTTGCAGATATTGGGAGGATACGGTTATTGTATGGATTTCCCATTGCAACAATATCTAAGAGATATCAGGATTATGGCTATTTATGAAGGAACGACGGGCATCCAATCCTTAGATCTATTGGGTCGTAAAATTCCTGCTCAAAATGGCAAATCGTTAGAATTATTGATGCTTAATTTTAGCAAAACTATTAGATCGGCCAAAGAAGATGTAGATTTAGCTTCTTATGCTGACAGACTTGCATCAGGAATTAGTGATGTCCAAAAAGCTCTAGGGTACTTAATGCCATATGCCGCCCAAGGTGATTTTGAAAATTATCTTGCTGATGCGACTATTTTTATGGAAATGGCAGCTAATGTAATTATTGCAGAGCAATGGTTGAAAATGGCTTTGAATGCTAAAACTGCTTTACATAATGAAAACAAAAAGTTCGAAAAGTCTTTTTACGAAAGCAAAATTCATACGATGAAGTTTTATTATAAATATGAATTACCAAAAACTAAGGCAAATCTATCTACTATAATGAACAGTGACAAATTAACAACTGTTGATGATGATAATAAAGTAATTTTTTAAAAACAATAAATAATAAAAATGGGCATTGAATCAATTCTAGAAGCAATAACAAAACAAGCAGCAAACGTTGCACCATTTGGGGCAAAATTAAAATTTGTTCTAGGTGAAGACGTGATTTTAATCGACGGTACAGGAGATAGCAATGTTGTCTCTCAAAACGATGAAGAAGCTGCATGTACGATAAGCACTGAAGCGGATACTTTTTTACAACTAAAGAACGGAGAGCTTAATCCCATGATGGCAGTTATGACTGGGAAAGTAAAAATCAAAGGCGATATGGGATTGGCCATGAAACTTCAGTCGCTTATTCAGTAGATAAAGTATTCTTCTATTATAATAAATTGAGAAAAGGCAATCAAGATTGTTTGCCTTTTCTCAGTGTTTACTAGTAAAAATAGGATTTTATATAATCAATGATAGATATTCTATTCATCCAACAATAAATAACTAACGCAATTAAGAAAAACCATAGAACTATTTTGAACTTTTGATAAAAAGCCCTTATTATTTCTCCTCTAGTCCGGTATCTTTTGCGCTGACGGTAAGCCATAGATTTAAATTAGAAAGGTAAATCATTAAAATCTTCAGGAAGTCCACCATCGTTAAAAGAATTTCCTTCTTCAAATATTGGTGGTGATGGTGGCGTAGGACCCTGAAAACCTTGATTATTTTGGACCACTTTATCTACTTTCCAAGCGTTAAGATTGGTGAAATACTTTCCTTGCCATTCTCTACCACGAAGATCAAATGAAACCTTAACTTTTTCACCCTCTTCACAGGGGTCAATGACGCCACATTTATCTTGTGTGAGTTGGAACTTAACATATTGTGGGTAAGTGCCTTCTGTAGTAATAACAAATTCTCTTGTTTGAAATGAACTGGATTTGCTTTCTACATCAAATTTTTTGTGAAGGATGCCTTCTATTTCGAATGTCATGAATATACTATTTTAGATAAATAAATTTTTATTAATATGCTTTAGCGAAAATAACCCTTCTAGTAGATGGTTTGCCTGAATAAACACAAACGCCATGTACTTCCTCTGCATCTAATGGAATACATCTGATTGTTGCCTTGGTTTCTTCTTTAATTTTTTCTTCTGTCTCTGATGTCCCGTCCCAATGACATGAAAGAAATCCACCTTTGGTTTCTAAAACTGCTTTAAAATCTATGAAATTATCCACTTTGGTGAAATGTTCTTCACGATACTTTTTTGCTCTATTTAACAAGTTTTCTTGAATATCTACTAAAAGTTGCTCTACATATGGTACTACATTGTCCAGAGAAATACTTGTTTTTTCTTTTGTATCTCTGCGTGCAACTTCTATGGTGTTATTTTCAAGATCGCGCTTGCCAAGACCCAACCTTATAGGCACACCTTTCATTTCATACTCTGCAAATTTGAATCCTGGACGTTTCGTTTCGTCCATATCAATTTTTACACTTATTCCTAAAGCTTTAAGGGCCTTGCTTATTTCTTCTGCTTTCTGTGTAAGTTCTGCATCAGGTTTAGGTATTGGAACAATGACAACTTGAATGGGTGCCAATAACGGAGGCAATACTAGACCTTCATCATCAGAATGTGTCATGATCAATCCACCGATCAGACGAGTAGATACTCCCCAAGATGTGGCCCAAACATATTCATTTTCATTTTTATCATTACTGAAAGTGACATCAAAAGCCTTGGCAAAATTTTGACCTAAAAAATGGGAAGTGCCAGCCTGAAGTGCTTTACCATCTTGCATTAATGCTTCGATCGTAAAAGTATCATCCGCTCCTGCAAATCGTTCATTTTCTGTTTTAAAACCCTTGATTACAGGCATTGCCATGAATTTTTCCGCAAATTCTGCATATATATCATGCATTTGTCGTGCTTCAGCAATTGCTTCTTGAGAAGTAGAGTGTGCTGTATGTCCTTCTTGCCATAGAAATTCTGCCGTTCTAAGGAATGGTCTAGTCCGCATTTCCCATCTTACTACATTGGCCCATTGATTGATCAGAATAGGTAGATCTCTATACGACTGAATCCAATCTCTATAAGTATTCCAAATGATGGCTTCTGAAGTAGGTCTAACGATTAACTCTTCTTCAAGTTTTGCATCGGGATCCACCATCAATTTGCCTTTATGATCAGGATCTGCCTTTAATCTATAATGGGTTACGATGGCACATTCCTTGGCAAAACCCTCTGCATTTTTTTCTTCTGCCTCAAAAAGGCTCTTAGGAATGAAGATAGGAAAATATGCATTCACGTGACCAGTATCTTTAAACATTTTGTCCAATTGGTCTTTAATCTTTTCCCAAATTGCAAACCCATACGGTTTGATCACCATACATCCTCTCACTGCAGAACTATCAGCTAAGCCTGCTTTTTTGACTATGTCATTATACCATTGAGAATAGTTCTCTTCCCTACTCGTTATCTCCTTTGCCATTATTGCACTTGATTTTTATGAATTCAGATGATCTGTTAAAATTATAATAATAAAGGTGATTCTTAAACTTTTCAATACACAATAGCGTCTATAAAGTAGAATTCACAAGATAAATTGTCCTAAAAAGTAAATTTTAACACAAAAATGAATAACTTTAGATTTATTTTAACGTATAAACTGGTGCAAAAGTAATAAATTGCACTCGAATTAATAAGAAAGATTTATTTATTGCGATCAAATATTAAAAAATTTAAATCATATACCATGAAAGCCCTTTTATTAAAAAGCATTTTCCTTACCACAATGGTGGGTTACACCGTGGGTCTAAATGCACAATTTGATGATCTTTATTATGACTATCGTAAGGACGAAGTAGTCACTACATCAGCATCTCGAACGTACACAGAAGACAGACAAGAGAGTTATGTTGACCAAGAAGCGTACACTTCAGAAAGTAATGATGGCAGTTATTATGATAATGATGAATATGAAAATTATGATGAATATTCTTATGCAACAAGAATAAGAAGATTCCATAGTCCTGCATCTACAGTGTATATGTCATCTGGATTTAATAATTGGTACAACGATTATTACTATGATCCATTCTTTGACAATAACTCTTCGGTAAATATTTTTATAGGTTCTCCTTGGAACAGATGGAATAGATGGAATTCTTGGGGATACAATAGTTGGAATTCAGGATGGGGAAACAACTGGGGAAACAACTGGGGATATAACTCGTGGGGAAATAACTGGGGCTGGAATGGCTGTCCAAATGGTTTCAATAGCTGGGGCGGAAATAATATATACTATGGTAATGTTTATTATGGCAATGGCTGGAACAATGGAAATAATTGGAATGGCAATGGTTGGAATAATAGCAATGACTACAGTAATGGTAATCAAAAAGTGTATGGAAGTAGAAGAGGAGGTTCATTATCTTCATCAACTGCGGGTAGAACAGCATCACCAAGACGTGAAATCGGAGGAGGAACTGGCACGGTAATCAATAATGAAGTTAATGTTGATAAAACAACTAACGGAGTAGAAAGTAGAGCAAGAGGAAATACAAATACAAGTAGATCTTATAAAGGAGACATTAAAAACCAAAGTGAAACCGTACGTACCAATACAGAAAACAGATCTAGAATTTATAATAGATCAGAATCTACCACAAGAACACCAAACAGTGATGTTAAAAGAACTAGTCCAAATACTAGAACACAGCCTACTGAAAGTGGCAGAAGACCGAGTTCAGAAACTAGGCAAACGGCCCCATCTAGATCATCGACCCCAAATAGATCATCTTCTGAGCAAAGGTCGTCTTCGCCAAGAAGTAACGATTCAGGATCTTCAAGAAGTAATTGGGATTCAGGATCTTCAAGCAGAAGTTCTGGTGGAAGTGTAAGCCCGAGCAGGTCATCATCTGGAAGTTCTAGCGGAGGGTCTTCAAGGTCTAGCAGTGGAGGAGGATCTAGAAGAGGAGGAAAGTAGTTTATAATTTTTTTGCATAATAAAGTATAATTGGGCTTGGATAATTATTTATTCGGCCCTTTTATTTAATTAAAATATTTAAAAAGCTTAGAAAAAATCTAAGCCCTTTTGTCAATATTAAAATATATCGAAATGAAAATCAATCTAATATTAATATTTATCATTTTAAGTGCTTTTGGTGTACAAGCACAAAATATTTCTGATGTCGTGAGGTGGTCTTCCACAGATCCAACAGGAACAGCGCGAACACTAGGTGTAGGGAGTGCATTTGGTGCGATGGGAGGCGATTTTTCTGTCATAAACATTAATCCAGCAGGTATCGCAGATTTTAGAATATCTGAATTCACATTTAC
>JBGSOH010000699.1:0-7585 GCA_041739205.1 Saprospiraceae bacterium | reverse complement strand
CATGGATACTAAAATACCAATCAAGGACATAAATAAAGTTTGCCTTTGTTGTTCCTTACCACCGAATACCAATAGCAAACCAAGACAACCGCTCATCCAGAATATTTGTCCATCTTCTAGCAACCATTCGAAAGCAAAATTTAGTTTTTCTATAAATTCAGTTGACTTTTTGATCATCATACCCGTATGTTCAGGAAATAGAAACCAACCTTTGTACATGTATTGAATGGAAAGGAAAAGGATGAAAGTCATAATAGGTGCAACGATCAACAATTGTTTTTTAATGGCATCACTATTAAATAATGACTTAGGATTTTTGATATTCCACAAAAAGTTGCCAAAAAGTATGGCAGCAGGTATTACGATACCCGACTCTTTGGTCAAGATGCCTAGACTTGCAAACAAGATGTAAAGCCACATCTTTTCTTTCAGATAGTATCGTACCGAAAGTAGAAAAAATAATGCAACGAGTATTTCTGGCAATACATTGGCTGCCTCTGTGTAAAATATTTTTTCAACACTTATTAATACCATCACACCGAGCGCTGTCAGATTATTTGTCCATTCTTTGACAGTGATGAAAATGAAAAACAAAAATAATACACTGATGGTAAGTGGAAAAGTGTGGTATGCTACAAAAGAAGTTCCGAATATTTTAAGCCAAATACCACCTAAAAAATAAAATAGTAAAGGATGTCCACGAGAATAAAATTCAGGTATTGCATCAGGTAAAAGTGATGGTCCACTATCCATCATATGTCTAATACCAGGTGCATAAACCCAAGCTTCGTCCCAATAGAATGGGATGTCTATATACTGAGCACGCAATAATGTCCAAAATAAAAGATAAATCAAAACAGCTATAAAATACCACTGATTTGAACTCTTTAAGTCGAAGTTTAGATTTTTAAACATATTTTGTACTAAGTTTAGATTCCGGATTTAATATTGAAGTCACAAAATAGCAGTATTATTTTGTTCTGGCAAAATAAAATAGGAATATCCAATACTAACACTCAAATTACATTGATGGTATTTGCTGATTGGATTAGATCCTTAGGACTTAAAAATATTTTTTCAAGTACAAATTAGTTATGTTGTATATTCGCATCGTTTTATTAAACCATTAATTTTGCTAAAATGATGTTAACTGAAAGTGGATTACAAAAGATAACAAGCAAATTGTTTTATATAGGAGTCCTTGTTTTTTTGTACCCGTTATTGACCAATACTTGGATGGTGACAGGAGATGGCCCTTGCCATTTGTACAATGCAAAAGTGCTTAAAGATATTATACTCAATATCGATAAAGCATTTTACCTAGATTTTTATATGGTAAACTATCAGCTTACGCCCAATTTGTGGGATCATATTTTACTTGGGTTCTTTCAGATATTTTTTTCACCAAGTATTTCAGAAAAATTGTTTTTTGGCACATACATTTTTACTTTTTCTTTTGGAGCGAGGTATTTATGTAAGAATATTTCTCCTAACAGTGATTGGGCGGTTTTATCTGTGCTTTTGTTTACTTTTCACCATCTGATGATGAAGGGATTTTTAAATTATACTTTCAGTTTTGCTGCTTCTTTTTGGGTGATGGGTTATTACATAAAGCACAAAAATGATTTAAGAAACTGGAAAATTGCTTTAAAACTGACATTATTACTTACCATCAACTATTTTATGCACCCTATTGGGTTTATTTTTGCACTTGCGGGAGTGGCATTTATTACCTTTGCAGATTTAATTTCAATTCTTATAAAACCTAATGCTAAAGAAATTGTACTTGAATTTTTGAAGAAAATATCACCATTGGCACTTATTGTTTTGCCTTCATTACTTTTGTATCTCTCTTTTGTAATGGGTTCAAGTTTTTCAAAGCCGTTGGATTGGAATAGCCTCTGGAATATGGATTCTTTAATGACATATGCTGATGGTGAAAGATCATTTTCTCTGATTGTCGGAAAATTTGCAATTCTCATTTTGATTATTGGTGTCATTAATAGGATAAAACGTGGACCTATTGTCCACATTGCGGATGGATTGTTGTTATTGTGTCTGTTTTTTGTTTTTTTATTTCATGCAAATCTAATAAATGACTCTATGATCGGAGGTGATAGACTCAAGTTTTTGCCTCATATTTGTATTCTGTTGTGGATGAGTTCGTTGCGATTTGCTATTTGGTTTAAGGCATTGATTAGTGTTTTTGCATTGGTAATTATTTTTATTTTTGCTTTTTTAAGATATCCATCATATGCTGAAGCTTCTGCGTGGGTAGATGATTATATGGAATGTGAAGAACAAATATTGCCAAGAACCAAAGTTTTGACACTAAATTATGATTACAATGGTACTACGGTAGATGGACGGTTAATAGCTCCTCAGAATTGGACATTTATGCACGGGACATCTTATTTGGGTGCAAAAAAACCATTGATTTTATCTGATAATTACCAAGCACATATGAGTTGGTTTCCGCTCAACTGGAAAGACCAGAAGTTTAGTTTTTATAATGCTACAGGCAAAGATGGGATGTGTTTTGAAGACAGACCTCCGAGAGCTCTTTTTACTTCATATGCGGAAAAAACTGGTAAAATACCAATAGAATATGTATTAGTGATAGGAAAAAATGAGATGCATATGGAACATCCGAATACCATTGAAATTGATAGTCAATTGGTCGCAAAATATGATGTCATTTGCAAGTCTAAATCTGGTAGGTCTGTACTTTATGGGCTTAAAGAATGATGTTAAGGATAGAAGTTATTAATTAGTTTTTGTGCAAAAATGGGATAGACTTATATAAAGTTTATCTTTGCAAGATATAAATAGTCATATAGAATGAATTTTGAAACAAATATAAGGAAGAAAGAAATACTGTTTGCTTTTATCATCATAGGGATTTTTATTTGTTTTAGCTATCAAAGGGTGCTCAAAGCATCTAATGATTTTTTGGTAAATGGAGGAGATGGTTTGAAAAACTATTTTACTTATATGTACCATGTAAAACATGATTCCACGTTTATGACATTCGAAGGCATGAATTATCCTTTTGGTGAAAATATAATTTTTACGGATAATCAGCCATTGATAGCAAATCTTACAAAAGTATTATCAAATATATTTCCTAGTTGGTTTGATTGCAATCTTGTAGCCTTTCATAATATGACACTCATTTTGGGAATTATTTTGGGCGGTTTAGGATTGTTTTTGTGTTTCAGAAAGCTGAAAATAGAGTTTGTGTTCGCTTTAGGTTGTACCCTTGGCTTAATGATTCTAAATCCACAAGCTGGGAGGATAAATGGACATTTCTCCATGTTTTATCCAGTGTTGCCTTGGATATTTTACCTTTGGTTATTGTTTTGGGAAGGTAATAATAGGTTTAAGACGAGCGCAATTATTGGTTTATTGGTAGTTTGTAGTGGTCTACTTCACATGTATTATTTTATTACCATTTCCATTTTTACATTGTTGTCTATATTTATTTATTATGCTTTACAATCTGACCGAAAGTGGTTAGAAATGCTTAAGGTTATTAGTTTGCAAGTAGTTTTACCATTTCTGATATTAAACTTTTTTTCTTCTTACTTTAATTATAGTAATGACAGACCTAATGATCCCTGGGGATTCTTTTCTTACCATTCTACTTGGGAAGGTTTACTATTTAGTTACAAACTCCCACTCTTTGAATTTATAAATACCAATATTATCAAAGTAAGGAGTGTAGATCCCGAAGGAAGAAATTACATTGGCATAATAGCAGTCGCTTTCGTACTTTCTAGTATATTTTACGCCATTTTTAGATTTACAAAAACTAAAACTTTCCTTAGTCAGGACAAAATTTTGATTTATTTTGTAAGTGTTTTTCTCTTATCTTCTTTAATCTCATTTGGGTTGCCATTTACAATTCCTGGTTTTGAGTGGCTGCTAGATTATACTGGTCCTTACAAGCAATTTAGAAGTATTGGGCGAGTAGGCTGGGTCAGTTTTTATGCAGTTAATTTATTAGCCATTTATGTGATTTATAATTGGTTAAAATCAAGTTCAAAAAAGACCGAATTTTTGTACACCATTCCCTTAATTCTTATTTTTGAAGGTGCTATGTTTATAAACAAACAAGAGTGGTATCAGACTAATATACCAGATTTTTTGTGTGAATCTCGATTTAGCCTTCCTATTGATCTAAAAGATTTTCAAGCATCCTTGCCTGATCCATATTTTAATACTGGCTCAGAGTGTTTTTCATGGCCTGATCAAGGAGATGTACTAAACCAAACCTACAAAATTGGTTTTAATATGGGTTTGCCATCTATGGGTGTCATGATGAGTAGGACGTCATTTAGCCAGTCATTATTATTAAATGAACTGACCAATCAACCTTACAAAGTACCAAAGATCATTGATATTATTAGGACGAAAAGTACTAAACCACTGCTAGTAATAGAATCGAAAAAGGAGATCCAAGACCACAGACCAAAGCTCACACATTGGACAAGAAAAGCGCCTATCGTATTTGAGAATGATGAGTTCAGATTAAAAAGTCTGTCTTTAGATATGTTTGATCAAGTAGTCAAAGAGTTTAATGATTCCATCAATCAAGTAGTAGTTTTACCTCCCGCTTTGACACAAAAACTTGAATTTGTAAAGCTTGAAAATGCGAAAGGATGGGGCTATGAAGCGGGATGGACGTCTAATGCTTTGGTTCCTGGTAGCTACATTATTTCTTACACTATGGAATGTCCGGATGCAACTTACGTGCTAAGTTCTACAGAAGCTTGGCAATTTGATGGCAATCATAATTCTATGGATTATATCGGGGAAGGGAATAGATTCAATTATAAAAAAATAGATGGAAATAAAATCCTAATAGAAAACCCGATTAACATAAAACCCAATGTGAACAAGGTGGTAGTAAGAGTGACCAAATTTAATCAGAAGAAGAAGCATGAACTGAAAATAGAAAATGCACAAATTAGATCAGTATTCTGAGTAGGTAGGTTTGTGAGTTTAAGGCTAAGTCCAGTCAGAAAACATAAATCGAATGATAATATGCCGTTTTTACCCTGACCCTGAAGGGGAAACATCAGATTATCAATATGTTAGAAATAATTATTTTCCTTTTATCAAATATAAAGTCTTATCTGAGTGGACTCAAAGTTTATATTTCCAAAGTAGTTTTAAAAAGTTTAAGAATTCATTTTTTAAAACAGAAGAATTAAATTGTGTAAAGTCGATATCATTTCTCAGTACTACTGGCACTGGGATGATATCGATATTTTGTTTATTGGTCGCAAGTAGCAGCTCGAGGTCTATAAGAAATCTATCTGTTTTACAATTTAGTAAGATTTCTCCTACTTTTCTGTCGAAAGCTTTAAGGCCGCATTGTGTATCATTAATAGGTAGTCTTAGGATTTTTTGGTTTAACCACCGTAGTCCTTTGGAAAGAATTTTTCTATAAATCGAAATATCTTTATAATAAGATTGATCTCTATAGCCTGTAATGATGCCATTATTGGACATAAGAGTAGACCAAACTTGCTTCATACTATCTGAATCGTAAGGAAAATCAGTGTCTGTAAACATGTATTTTTCACTTGGAAAAGTGGAGGCACCGAATTTTAATGCGAATCCTTTTCCTTTATTTGGTGTGTATCCGATGCAATGAAATTTTTCCCCGATAGTATTTGAAAGATATTCTACTCCAATAGTTAAATCATTGCTACTTCCATCATTGATGAGTACCACATTCACTTTTTCGTCTATTAATGAACAAAACTCTTGATACCTATTATTAAATGTAACTTCCCATCCACGGGACGGATTATAAGTAGGAATTAATAAGGTAAAGGAATTATGTTTATTCATCAATATATTTCTGCCACAAATGTAGAGAAATTCTAACTTTACTTTGTAATTCGCAGTAACTAAAAAGTTATTCCATCGCCACCGCTAAAAAAATAATCCCGAACTCAGCAGATTTACTACCAAATTCGGGATTAATTTATTAAGGTAAGATACACCATAATACTGCATCGTAGTTAGGATGCTAAGATGAGCATACTTAAGTCTAAATATCTTACTTCACTTTCACTCTAATGCCTTCACTATGACTGCTAAATTCTGGTGCATACATACATTCTATGCTCGTGATGCCACCTGAAAAGTCTCCTTTATGTACTACAGTCAGCGGATATTCGAATACAAAGGTTCCTTTTGGTAGATATGAAAAGTAGAAGTGCGTGCCTAGATCCTTGGTAGTTTCATAATATCCCAATTGGCCTTGATACTTGTATTCACTGATGACATTTGTTGGTTCCAAGCCACTTGCACGCATGTCTTTCATGTGGACATATTCCATTTGTCGGTCAACCACTAGTTCTATACGTACTTTCAGTTTGTCACCAGGTTTTAGGTTGGTGTTTTCTTTGACTTCTACTAGTTCGTCGCCTTTGCCTGATGCTACCACTTTGTACAATTTTTTATTGATTTTAAGTGGTGTATCCGAAAATGTTTTGATCTTGTCTAACTGTTCAAAATATTGGTAATATGCTGCTCCCCAAGCGACTGAAGTGTTGTCATTTTTTATTTTGATGGTAGCCAAGTCTTTGTTAAAGTTGTTAGCTATATATGTTTTTTTGATATAACCTGTACCTGCTTCTGTATTTCGAGCATCTATATCTAGCACTTCTTTCCCTACGGTGATTACAGGTTGCACACTTTCTGTCACCCATTGAGAGATATCTCCTGTCTCGCCTTGGAGAAGTAGCGCATATATGGCTGCTGATGTAGATTTGGATGTTTTCCAGTGGTTGGTTTGTTTGTTTTTGAGCAACCAAATTTTCATTTTATCTGCTTCATCCTTTTTAAGTTCCACTTCTGAGAAGAGTTCAATCATCAATGCATGTCTTTCGATAGGCAATTGGTGCCAGTAAAATCCATTTCCTTCGTTCCAGTACATACCCAATTCATCATTGGAGAATGATTTTTCACGGAGAGATTTTACAATGGACTTAGCGGTATTGTCATCATTTCTATGTAAAATTAGACCTATCATGGCTTGCGTGTACAAACCACGTTTGAGCCAATATTTTTTGGCTTGACCATAATAATACTCTCTTGCTTCCTTGGATGCAGGAGTCGCATTGACATGTTTAAAAAATGTCTTGACATACAAATAGTGTACAGAAAGGTCATCTAGGTGGTCGTCGTTGATATTGCCACCATATCGCTTGATATATTCTTGGAGTTTGGTATATCTTATAACCAATTCATCGTCCATATATTTCAACGCATTGGCAGTCAGCGTGGGAAGGTTAGGATCGTTGATCTCAAGTGCACCAAGATGATATAAGTGCCCTATATTTTCCAAGACGTTTTGTGTGGTATAGACATCATCTCTTCCGCCAGTAAGCCATGCGAAACCTCCATTGGACAACTGTCTTTCTTTTAACTTTTCGATGACGTTGGCTTTTTCGTCTGCCAGTTTATTTAGGTCAAAGAGTATGGCAATATTTCGTTTTTGTTCTGCTTCTGATAGCGCCTGTCTCACCCAAGGTGTTTCTTCGAGTAATGCCGATTTTAGTTC
>JBGSOH010000651.1:0-3289 GCA_041739205.1 Saprospiraceae bacterium | reverse complement strand
AAACTAATATTTATCCCGATGTTTATTTAATGTTCGTGTAAGAATTATGGTCTTTAGTTAGTTGGGCATTCGTAATTCAAATGTCAAAATCGAGTATGGGGTATAGGTTTTTGTATTTTTTTTTCAAAACAATTGCAATTTATTATAGCGATAATCATATATTTGCACTTTAATTCCATAGAACAGTTATTTTCAATCCATTGGTATCATATCTTACGCAGGATATGTTAAATGTGTTTTTATTATTTGTAATTATTTTTGCTGTAGCATAAAAAAAGTACCCCCACCATTGGTTCTATCAAACAACAGTGGAGGTACAAGCCGACATCTAATCTGCAAAATTAGGCTGTCTTGTCAGACTGGGAAGAGGATCGTTTTGTAGTGGTTCTCTTCCTTTCACTCAATTTTGTGCCCCCTGCCGCAGCATACTCTTCTGAGTTTCTGCCATACTGAGCAGCAATTGCTGCCAATATTCGGGCGCGGTAATCTCTTACCGTCCTTTCCATATCCCCAAAGGAAGCGGACATACCGTCGAGTTCAGAAATCTTCGTATTGTACGATGCTTCCAATGCTTTTAAGTCATTGACAGCAGTTTCGTAAACCTTGAGATTGAACCCTTCTCCCAAATCAGGTACAGGTTGAATGGCGTTGAGTCTCTCTAATCGACGCATCGCGTCTTTTAATACTGATGAGGTTTTATTTGGTCTCATGATATTATATTAAAGATTCAAAAAAATGGTTACTGAACTCCGCTTGTTTACCCTCGTTGGTGATCTCGACGAGCTTTTTACTACATTAACTTCTCATTTTATTCAAATTTGAATATTAATAAAATCCTGTCAATTCTATAAGATATAATCGGCCTGACAGATGTAACCGAAAATAAATATATCGTTTAAGTGGTGTAATATGATGTAAAAGTATCCCTGTAATATATTTAGTAAAGATAAAAAACATCATCGTGGTACACTTGACCACGAACGGATTATAGTTGGAAGTGTTATTTAGTGATACAAAAATACAAACAAAACAATATAAAAGAAGCATCGAAAATCCGAAAGTTATCCACAAAATGTGGATAACTTTACATCGTTTTTATTATCAATTATTTATATCGTAAAAAAATACTAATATATGTGGATAATTTTTAATATAGTTACCAATTCATCTTAAAACCATTAAGTTACAAATTATATCTATCAGCCATATATCTATATTTTGTAAAATCTTAAACCATAGATTTACTTTATATTTGATAATAAAGTTATAGATACAATCATGTATATCTAAGAACATTTCAGGAGTTTTTGCAGCTACCTTAGGGTGATCATCATTAGGTCTATTTGTTCGTTATTGTTTAAAGCGTCATTTATTAGAGTAATACGTCGCCACAGATTTTGGTATTGTCACCAAAGACATGAGTTATGATAATGTCTTGGCTGCATTGATAGAGACTGACCAGCTCATCTTAACAAAGTATTCACTTTTTTAGCGTAACTATTTACACAGTTTTTTTGTCTATTATAAAAATGTAAGCATGAATAAGTGGTATTTTTCATTAATATTGGTTCTAACCAGCCTTTTCATTTCAGCTCAAAGTCAGTACAATAGTAAAAAAGATAGCGACCCACAAGCCAAAATCTTATTGGATAAGTTGAAAAAACAATATGAATCCTACAAATCCATGGAAGTAAAATTCGAAATGGAACTAGAACTTCCTGGACAAGGCAAAGAAATCCAAAAAGGTACTGTTATCCAAGATGGCACAAAATACCAAGTCAAAATGAGTGATCAAGAAATTTATGCAGACGGAAAAACGGTTTGGATTTACTTAAAGAAGAATAAAGAAGTACAAATTACTGATATGGATCTTTCAGAAGGTGCAGATATGATGTCCCCAAAACAAATGATGAGACTGTACGAAAAAGGTGATTTTGCATATACAATCATAGAAGAAAGAAAAATTGGAAATCAGCAACTCGTTGATATTGAATTCAAACCATTATCTAAAAAATCTGAATACACAAAAATGCGTCTAACTATTGACAAGAAAGCAAATAAAATGATATCTTTACGTGTCTTTTCTAGAGATGGATCTAGATATACACTAAAAGTAAGTGATATTACAGCTAATAAAAGATATGAACCTGGCATTTTTGCATTTAATCCAAAAGCAGTACCAGGCGTTCATATTGAAGATCTGAGGATGGATTAATAGAACCAATTCAGTTTACTCAGTTTACCAACCAGCGATTCTTGGTTTCAACCTCCAGGAATCGCTTTTTTATTTATCAGACCGCATATATGCAAGTATTATTCGAAGACGATGACATCATCGCAATCAACAAACCCAACGGAATGTTTGTCCATAGGACAGCACTGGACCCGCTCGCTACAGAGTTTGTCATCCAAATTGTGAGGGATATGATCGGTCATTGGGTATATCCTGTGCATCGATTGGATAGGAAAACATCCGGTGTACTTATACTTGCCAAAAATCAAGAAATACAATCCATCCTAAATGAATATTTTCGAGACAGAGAAGTGGATAAAGTCTATTATGCCATTGCACGCGGTTACACAGATGACAAAGGTAGTATAGATTATGCTATCGAAAACGATCGTGGGAAAGTACAAGAAGCCTTGACCAACTACAAAACCATAGAAAGAGCAGAAATCAACATCTCATCAGGAAAATTTCCAACTTCAAGGTACTCATTGGTTGAAGTACAACCTGAAACAGGGAGACAGCACCAAATCAGGAAACATCTATCACATATTTTTCACCCTATTGTGGGAGATAGACCTCATGGGTGTAATAAGCAAAATAGATTTTTTCTAGAGCACTTTAATATGGGAAGTATGATGCTACATGCGGCATCTATATCATTTGAACATCCTGTCAGTAAAGAAATTACGAAAGTTAATGCTCCAATATTCGGAGAATTTGAGCGTATGATTAACGAACTGGGTTTTCAGTCATTTTCTAGTGGAAATGTTTTAGTGGACTTGAATGAAAAGTAGTATTAAGCTAAATTAAGTATTTTAAAAAATGCAATTGGAATAAACAAGCAGATAAAATTAGGATACATTTTCATTTAGGGATTCAAAGTTTCGGTGTTTGTAAAAAATTATTTAATCTAGAATATATAGTTATTATAAAACAATATAGATTTACTTAATGTATTGATTATCTGAATTTTAATATACACTTACAAAAATGGACATTTTTGATATCTTCAAGACCAGATGTATTTTCGACCGTCCTTTTCATTTTTAGTCAAAACTT
>JBGSOH010000650.1:0-10193 GCA_041739205.1 Saprospiraceae bacterium | reverse complement strand
AAATTAATTCTGAACGGAATCTTTAAATTCTTTTGGAGAGATATTCTTTTTTCTTTTAAATAGCCTATTGAAATAAGATCTACTTTCAAATCCGCACTCCATATATACTTCTTTGATTTTGATATTTGGGTCTTGTAATAAGCTACTAGCCAACTTTATTCTTTCATTATTTATAAATTCTACGGGTGATATACCTAGTTCGTTTTTAAAAACTTTATGAAAATTTGATTCACTCATATAGGCTTTTTGACTGAGGTCTTGCACATTTAGGTTTTGTTGCAGATTTTTTCTTATGTAATTTACTACATAAGCAAGTCTATTTGAAGTGTTCATATGCAAAGCTTGATCTGTATATATTTTTTTAGATTCTGCTTGCATGATTCTGATGATAAGCTCTTTAAGCATAAAATCCACAAATAGGTCTTTGGCAGGATGATTTTCTGTAAAAAGAAATAAAAGCCTTTGCAATATATGGTAGATTCCAGTGTCATTGGTAAAATGGAAGTTATAATCCATAAAACACCATTCTTGATTTTCTGATCTCGGCATAGTTTCATTCATGATCATAATGACTTCTCTGATTTTGTCTTCAGATATTGCCATAGCCATACATTTTGTAGGACTATCCATATTTGCTTCTGGAAAATCAATACACATGACTTCGTCAGATGGCAAAATCAATGATTCCCCAGGTAGGAAATCGAATGCTTGTTTAGACCTAAGATGCATAACTTTTTTACCTTGAAGCATACTAGCCAATACTGGTTGGTCAAATTGTAAAAGAATCCGATCGGCAGTTTGATGTGTTTCAAAAATATGCATTGCTGCATTATTGAGTGTATAAGATGTTTGGTTTTCTACCAAAGTTTGGAGTTTTCTTCCAGAATAAAATTTATCGGATAATAACATATTGGCTGCTTTAATGACGATTTCTGCTGACTTTTGGCTAATTATAATACGAAATTACACCTTTTTTTGATATATTCTCTAATATGATTTATGTCATTGAGTGAATCGGTCATCTTTTTGATAGTATCGTATCTATTTCTTATGTCTACAGTATATAATTTTGTGATATTGTTTTTGTATTAGTTAATTGTATTGATTAATATATGAAATGAAAAGTAAAGTTTAGTTATTTTTAATCATTAAATCATAAAGCCATGAGCGACATTCTAACCACAGCGCAAAATGCTGTAGAAAAACCAACATTCAAAAGTCATTATGACAATTTCATAGGTGGTAAATGGACACCACCAGTTCGAGGTGAATATTTCGAAAATTTTTCACCCGTTGATGGAGCTGTTTTTACTAAAATTGCAAGATCTACCGAAGAAGATATCGAATTAGCAATTGATGCTGCTTGGGCAGCAGCACCTGCTTGGAATAGCTCATCTGCTACTTTTCGTAGTAATCTATTGCTAAAAGTAGCAGATGTAATGGAGCAAAATCTTGAGTTACTTGCTAGAACTGAAACTTGGGACAATGGAAAACCTATCAGAGAGACACGTGCTGCTGACCTTCCTTTGGCCATTGATCATTTTAGATATTTCGCTGGTGTCATCCGGGCAGAAGAAGGCAGTGTGAGCGAGTTAGATTCGAATACAGTATCTATGAATATCACTGAGCCATTAGGTGTTGTAGGCCAAATTATTCCTTGGAATTTCCCATTACTTATGGCTACTTGGAAGATCGCTCCTGCATTGGCAGCGGGTAATTGTGTCGTCCTAAAACCTGCAGAACAAACACCTGCTGGCATTATGGTACTTATGGAATTGATAGAGCACATTCTTCCAGCTGGCGTACTTAATGTTGTTAATGGGTTCGGGATAGAGGCAGGAAAACCACTTGCTACAAATCCAAGAATCAATAAAATAGCCTTCACTGGCGAGACGACTACTGGCCAACTTATCATGCAATATGCTTCCAAAAATATCATTCCTGTCACTCTTGAATTAGGTGGTAAATCTCCGAATATCTTCTTTGAAAGTATCATGGATGCAGATGATGATTTCTTTGATAAATGTATAGAAGGAGCTAATATGTTTGCATTAAATCAAGGTGAAATATGTACTTGTCCTTCTAGACTGTTAGTGCAAGAAAGTATTTATGACAAATTTATAGAAAGAGTCATAGAACGAACTAAAGCTATCAAAATGGGACATCCACTTGATCCTTCTACCATGATAGGAGCACAAGCTTCTAATGACCAATATGAAAAAATATTGAGTTACCTAAAGATTGGGGTAGAAGAAGGTTGTGAAGTACTTACAGGGGGAGATGCAGCTTATATAGAAGGTCTTGAAGGTGGATTTTACATCCAACCTACCATCCTTAAAGGTAATAATAAGATGCGAGTATTCCAAGAAGAGATTTTTGGACCTGTACTTTGTGTGACTACATTCAAAGATGAAGCTGAGGCTCTAGAGATTGCAAATGACACTTTATATGGTCTAGGTTCTGGCGTTTGGACTCGAGATATGCATCAAGCATTTCAGATCTCCAGAGGAATAAAAGCAGGTAGAGTTTGGGTCAATTGTTATCATGCTTATCCTGCACACGCTCCATTTGGAGGTTACAAAAAGTCAGGTATTGGTCGTGAAACACACAAAATGATGTTAGCTCACTATCGTCAGACAAAAAATATGCTTATTTCCTATGACAAAAAAGCACTAGGCTTTTTCTAAAAATAGGTAATTATGGTCAAAAGAGTATTAGTCACCGATGAAGCAATTACTGTAATTGATACATTAATCGCTAAATTTGGAAAATTGATTTTTCATCAGAGTGGTGGATGTTGTGATGGATCTTCTCCGATGTGTTTTCAGGATGGTGAGTTAATGCTCGATAATTCAGACGTTTGTCTAGGAGAGATACATGGATGTTTGTTTTATATGTCAAGAGATCAGTTTGAATATTGGAAGCATACTCAGTTAATCATTGATGTAGTCAAAGGTCGTGGCGCAAGTTTTTCTTTAGAAATTCCTTTGGGCTTAAGATTTATTACAAAATCAAGATTATTTACAGATGAAATTCAAGAACTTGAGGCCAATATTGTGTAGCTGAATTTAAAATTTGAAGCTTAACGGGTTTATTCAGGCTATGTTCATTTTAGGATGGACATAGCTTTTTTTATTGACTAAAAATGATAACTATAATAGTTTTTCAAACTAAATTATGATATTACTTTTCTACACATGATGATTTTATAGATACTCCATAATATGACTATGAATTACTTACAAATCTTAATTTTATGCATGTGAATACATACCTACAATTTTCGTCATTTATAAATTATTGAAAAAAATATTAATAAATATATGTGATTTATATATATATTAATAAAGTTTATCTATTTTTGCTTCTTTAATAGGTCTCTACAAATATTGTTTTAGTAATATATCTAAGCAAAAATTTAAAAATATGAAACTCATCCTCACAGGCATCTTTCCTAAGATGGTCTCTTTTTGGTTAGTCAATCTATTGATAATCATTAATTTATCTTCGCAAAATACTTCCGTTTGTCCTATTGGTGTCGGTATGGAACCAAGTGTAAAAGTTAAGTCTAGCTCTACATCAATTGCAAATGAAATATTCTTTCCGCAGTTTATGAAGTGGCAGGATCTAAGCAAAATCAAATTTGCTGATGATCAAAAGGCTAAAGTCACGCTACCGGATTTCAAACGGTCTAGAGTTATGATGGGCAATAACTTGAATTTACAAATTCCTGAAGGATCGACAATAAACGGTATCATGTTGGTTTTTGAAGGTCAATCGACCAATTATCAACACATAGACGAATTAGAAATAGTCTTGCTAGATGCAGATGGCGAACCGAAAGGAGCCAACAAAGCTAATACTGCAAAACTCCAGAAAGCGTGGTCTACTCGACCTGATGGTTCAGATCATATGTGGATGTATGGTTCACAGGTGGATACTTGGGGAGCATCTTGGACTGCTGAAGAATTAAATAATGCTAATTTTGGGTTTCAGCTTCAACTTCGCAACATCGATCAAGATACCATTGATATTCTTCTGGATAGGGTAGAAGTCATTGTTTATTATACACCATTGTATTCTTTTTGTGATGCAAATTGTCTGACTTTCTACATTGATAAACTCGAACAAAAGGGCAGCTACGTGTGGCATTATCCTGCTGGATTTGATATGGTTTCTGCATCCACTTCATTTCAAACAATTGATCTTAAGATCAATTATGCTTCATATGGTATTCATGAGATATGTGTAGATGTTTATAATTATGACGGCACCTACTCTGAGACCTGTTGTAGAAAGTTTTTATATCAAAATTGTACATCATCCCAAATAAAAGGTTTGTTATGGGTAGATGGAAACAACAACAAACTGCGTGATCTTGGCGAAGGTGTTTTGGACAGTGTTCAGGTCATTTTATATTCAGATTCAGGAATTGCTGTAGATACTGTGTACTCTGACATTAATGGCAAATATCTATTTGATGATATAGATGTTGGCAAATATTTTATCAAAGTTCCTGAATTGGCCAATCACAAAATGGTTCTATTCGATAGTACAAATCTTGATTTGAATAGTGACATCACTAATGCTAATGGTCATGGCACGACAGATTTGATACAAACAGTGATCGGCGAGTGTATTGAAGCAATTGATTTTGGCTATACGCCATTAATATCTATTGGAGATTATGTATGGCTTGATAAAAACTACAATGGTTTGCAAGACAGTACAGAATTGGGGATTGCTAATGTCAAAATATTTTTATACAATGATACAGGCGTTTTATTAGATTCTACATTCAGTAATGCTTCAGGCTTATATAGTTTTGATAGTTTATCTGTTGGGAAATACCAATTAGGATTTGGGATTCCACAAGATTATTTGGCAACTTTTAAAAACAACACTAACAATAATTTAAACAGTAAAATAGATAGTAGCGGTCGTACTCCAATTTTCACTTTCAATACAGCTGGAGCAAATAATAATGTAGATGCTGGTTTTTACCAAACTGCCAAACTAGGAGACTATGTTTGGGAAGATAAAAATGGAAACGGCGTTCAAAATAATGGTGAACTGCCGCTTTCGAATGTAGATATACTACTCGAAGGAACAGCCGGAGATGGTCAAGCCGTAAGTGTTCAGACCAAAACCAATTTGATGGGTAGATATAGTTTTCTCAATGTCAAACCAGGAAATTATAAGATTACCTTCACTGCACCTGATGGCTATTTCTTTACACTTTTTGAACAAGGCGATGATCAAGCAAGAGATAGTGATGCGCTTAATGGCATGATAGATAATATCACGGTTTGTAGCGGAGACTTGTCGCTTGATTTTGATGCAGGACTTTATAGATTAGGAAGTTTAAGTGATTTTGTGTGGGAAGATTTAAATGCCAATGGTCTACAAGATTTGAATGAATCAGGATTGGTAAATGTATCTGTTAGCTTAGTAGAAATACGTAGAGATGAAATTATAGAAATAGGAACGCAAATCACAGATGAAAATGGTTACTATATTTTTGATAATTTAAAACCTGGAAATTATAGTCTCACATTTACATTACCAGATGGTTATTTCTTTAGTATTGACAATGTAGGAACAAATGACGCTATTGATAGTGATGTAATAGGAAGTACGATCGACAACATCATGCTAATGAGTGGAGAACATAACACTACCTACGATGCAGGAATGTACAGATTGGCATCGATCGGAGATTTTGTTTGGGAAGATATCAATGGAAATGGTATTCAAGATATTGGTGAACCAGGAGTAGAAGGTATTGAATTGTCTTTAAATGGAGTAGATGGTGAAGGTAGCGTAGTCACAAGTTCTACAATATCAGATGGAAATGGTTTTTATGTATTTGAAGATTTAATTCCAGGTACATATAATATAAATATGACTTTACCGGGTGGATTTATTTATAGTCCATCAAATCAAGGTGGTGACAATAATATTGATTCGGACGCTGTGAATGGTCTTATTGAAAATATTAATTTACAAAGTGGTATTTACGACCTTTCTAATGATTTTGGCTTGATAAGTGGCGTAACCATTGGTGATTTTGTTTGGAATGATCTAAATGCAAATGGTATTCAAGACCCAGGAGAACCAGGATTGTCAAATGTCAATATTCAGCTTTCTGGTATAGATTTTAATGGTACTGCAGTCAATTTGAACACCACAACAGATCAAAACGGAGCATATAGTTTCTCAAATATATTTGTAGGTTCATACACATTGACAGTTGACGTTCCAATAGGTTTTATATCTACTTTGAACATGGTCGGTACTGATAAAAATATTGATAGTGATTTAATTGAAAGTGGAAATACTATATCTTTTTCTGTAAATAATAATAACTCAGATTTTAGCTTAGATGCTGGGTTAATAGCATTTGGTTACATTGGTGATTTTGTATGGGAAGATTTAAATTGTAATGGAATCGCAGAAATAGGTGAACAAGGTATAGCTGACGTATTGATCACTTTGTCAGGAACAGATATTTTTGGCAATTTAGTAGAAATGACTACAAATACTGATGCCCAAGGTTCATACGTTTTTATGAATGTGATAGCTGGATTTTACACCATTACTTTTACCACACCGACAGGTTATGAGTCACAATTGCCAACTACTTTTATGGTTACCGTTCAAAATGGGCAACAAATTAATACAATAGATGCCGCTTTTTTCAGACGTGGAGCCATCGGAGATTATGTTTGGAATGATGTCAATGAAGATGGTATTCAAAATGAAAATGAAGTAGGTATCGAAGGTATAAAAGTGACACTTACAAGTTTGAATTTGCCAATGCCTGTCATTTTAGAAACATTTACGGATGGGACTGGCCGTTATTATTTCGATAATTTAAAGCCAGCTTTTTATGATGTAGAATTTGAAATTCGAGAAGGATTTCAACCCACTTTTGCTGATCAAGACGCTGATGATACAAAAGATAGCGATATAGACGATTTAGGAAATGTATATGAAATTGAGATCATAAGTGGACAGATAAAAACCGATATTGATGCAGGATTTATTTCTGAAGCAAAAGCCGTAATTGGTGATTTTGTATGGGAAGATATGAACGGAAATGGACTCCAAGATACAGACGAACCAGGAATATTGGGTGTAAAAATTCTTTTAAGCGGTACTGCACAAAATGGATCTACACTTAATGCTCAAGTTACCACAGATAGTGCAGGGAAATATCAGTTTACCAATCTTCCAGCAGGTACCTATACGTTAACTTTCGAAGCACCACAAGAGTACATTTTTACGAAAGCAAACATCATTGGTAATGAAGATATTGATTCAGATGCAGACCCATTGACAGGAAGTATTCAAACATTAATTATTGGGTCAAACGATATTATTAATAATGTAGATGCTGGACTTTATCGATATTCGACCATTGGTGATTTTGTTTGGAATGATGTAAATCAAAATGGTTTACAAGATATTGGCGAGCCAGGAATAGAAGGAGTTTCATTGATTTTGAGAAATATTACTGGCGACGAAATAGCAAATACAATATCTGATGCTTCTGGATTTTACAATTTTAATAACCTAATTCCAGGTACATATACCATAAAAGCAGCCATTCCTAATGGATTTGACATTACCATGATAGAGTTATCTTCCGATGTACTCAATTCTGATTTTGAAAAATTAAATAATGAAGCGTTTAGCAGAGACATCATCGTAGTTTCCAATACTTCGCAATTGAATATCGATTTAGGGTTGATTTCAGTTCAAGGTAGTCAGTCGGGTTTTGTATGGTTTGATGAGAATGGTGATGGCATCAAAAATGATGTAGAGCAAAATTTAGATGGTATTTTAGTTTATTTATTAAATGATGCTGGTGATACATTAGCAGTTGACACGACTGATTTGGAAGGATTTTACAATTTCCCTTCCTTATTAGCTGGCACTTACAGCATCATATTTGATCGAGCAGATAGTTTATTATTCACACTCTTTGGTCAAGGAAATGACAATTTATTGAATTCAGACGTTATTGATATTTTTGATGGTGCTACTGCAAATTTTGTCATTGCCAATGGACAAGATAAAACTGATATCAGCGCGGGACTTGTGGGTAGATCATCTATAGGTGAGTATGTGTGGATCGATACGAATGAAAACGGACTTCAAGATACTGATGAAGAAGGTTTGAATGGTATTGTTGTGAAACTTTATGATAAGTCAGGGACACTTATAGATTCTACGGTAACGAATGTTTCTATTGCAAATGGTAATTCTGGTTTTTATAGTTTTGATAATTTGATTTATGGAGATTATTTTGTCAGATTTGGTATTCCAGATAACTTCGGTTTTACTGTAGGAAATAGTGTAGATTCTTTACTTAATTCAGATGTGGTATCTAGCATAGATGGAAGTACAGCCATATTTAGTGTTAGACCAAATGGAAACCGTCTTGATATTGACGCAGGATATGTTATCATGGCCCCACTTGCAGGTGTTATAAAAGGTCGTGTTTGGCAAGATGCAAATAATAATAAATTGAGAGATATAGCTGAAATTTCTCTTTCAGACGTTGAAGTGAGTTTATATGAAATGGGTGGCTCATTTGTCAGTTCGCAATTGACAGATTCGGGTGGAACTTATTCGTTTTCAGATATACCATTTGGCGATTATTATGTGTCGGGGCCTGTTATGAGTGATAAGGTGTTTGTCATCTATTCAGGTGTTTCTATACCATTGGACAGTGATATTTCAAATGAATTTGGTCTCGGAAGAACTAGGGTTTTAAATCTTTTTCCTGGGGACACACTAAATGATATTGACCTTGGATATGCAGAGAAAATCACTATAGGAAATTTTGTTTGGAATGATTTGAATAACAATGGATTGCAAGAACCTAATGAACCTGGTATAGTTGGTGCATCTATTCAATTGATTGATGAAAGTGGAAGTATTGTTCAAACGACTACTTCTGCTACAGACGGATCTTATTTGTTTGACAATGTAGCAGTCGGAAGATATAGTCTTCAGTTTTCTGTTATGAATGGATTTACATTTGTAGATCAAAACCCAATCAATCAGAATCTTAATAGCAAGGCAGATGGTAACGGTCTAGTCACTCTTCGAGATTTCTTATTAGTGGCAGATTATGATAACATCGATGTAGGCTATGTTCAAACTGGTTCAATTGGAGACAGGGTTTGGTTGGATTTGAATGGTAATGGACTTTATCAAACGAATGAACCAGGTATTGCAAATATTTTAGTTCAACTATTTACTGAAACAGGCATCTTAGTGGATAGTACGCGTACAAATGTCCAACAAGGCAATGAATTTACTGGTTTTTACCAATTTACAAATGTAAAACCCGACCGTTACTATGTCAAGTTTAATATACCATCAGGGACTTATATAATCTCAGCCCCAAATGTGGGTGATCCTGAATTTGATAACGATATCACTGATTCAAACGGACCATTAACGACCAATCTTTTTGAAGTCCTGCCTGGCCAAAATATAACCAATATAGATGCAGGCGCATATCAGCCAGCTACCATAGGTGACAGAGTATGGCATGACCTTAACAAAGATGGTATTCAAGATGCAGGAGAGCCTGGAGTCCCTGATGTCACGGTAAATTTATTTACCCAAAGTGGAATTACATTAGCTACCACTGTAACAGATGCAGATGGCTTCTATTCATTCGAAGGACTTAGACAGAGGCTTTATTACTTACAGTTTTCACTTCCAGATAATTTCGAATTTACTTTACAATATGCAGGTAGTAGTGGTGCATTAGATAGTGATGTTGACATCACAGGTACGACACCTTTGATTTCTTTAGCTCATGGAAGTACGTTTTTGGATGTTGATGCAGGTATTCAATCTACTACGAATAGAGTGATAATGGGTAATGTATGGAATGATGCTAATGAAGATGGTGTGCGTACGGAGGATGAAAAACTATCTTCACTCATTGATGTACAACTTAGAGATATAAATCAAAACACTTTACAAACTTTCAAAACGAATCATGCTGGTATGTATGCTTTTGTTTCTGGTCAGCAAGGTGGATGTTACGTACAAGTTTCAGCACCAGGAGATCACGTATTTACTGCTAAACATATGGGTATAGACCCGAATAAAGAGTCTGTTGGAAATGTAGATGGTAGGTCAGATATGGTAATAGTAGACCA
>JBGSOH010000639.1:0-1964 GCA_041739205.1 Saprospiraceae bacterium | reverse complement strand
TATGTTTTTTTATTTGATCAAACAAATCAAGAAGCTAGAAGAAGATAATACTTTCAATATTGAAGAAATAAAAGGCAATGTAGCTGATGTATATCTCCGAATACCTGAAAGTTTATCAGGCAATGGAAAGATTCATGTCAGTCACAGAGGAACCTTACATGAATTAGAAGCTGTCACAGATCAAGGTCTCATTCTTACGGGTGAAAAAGTCCTTGTGCTCGATGTACAGCCAGGCAATGTCGTACTTGTACGCAGGTTAGAATGATTTTCAAAAAAGATATAAATAGATACATTTAACTAAATTTATTCACCACAAAACAACTTTTTCCTATGAGTGATTTCACGCCTATGATTTTGATTTTTGTCATCATCATTATTGCATTTGCTTTAATCCTTGCGTTAATATCCAGGTACAAACGCTGTCCATCAGACAAAATACTTGTCGTTTATGGTCGTACAGGTGGCACATCTGCCAAATGTATCCATGGTGGCGGTGCATTTATTTGGCCAGTTATCCAGGATTATGCTTATCTAGACCTTAAACCCATCTCTATCGAAGCCAATCTAACCAATGCACTAAGTAGACAAAACATCCGAGTTGATGTGCCTTGTCGATTTACCATTGCTATTTCTACAGAAACGGATAGTATGAGTAATGCAGCGGAGAGATTACTTGGACTCGCACCTGAACAAATCCAAGAATTGTCCAAAGATATCCTTTTCGGTCAGTTGAGACTTGTCATTGCGACTATGACCATCGAAGAGATCAACTCAGACAGAGATAAATTTCTAGACAACATCTCTAAAAACGTAGATACAGAGCTTAAAAAAATAGGTCTCAAACTCATCAACGTAAACGTCACAGATATCAAAGATGAATCAGGTTATATAGAAGCATTAGGCAAGGAAGCAGCTGCAAAAGCCATCAATGAAGCCAAAATAAGTGTCGCTGAACAAGAGAAAATAGGGGAGACTGGAAAGGCCATGGCAGACAGAGAACGTGATATCTCCATAGCGGAGACCCACAGAGATCGTGATGTCAAGATAGCTATGACGCAAAAAGATAGAGAAGTGAGCATCGCATCAGCCAATAAAGACGAATCTATTGGTAAAGCGGAAGCAGAAAGAGATACTAGGGTGAAAATATCTGAAGCAAACGCACTAGCCGTAAAAGGTGAAAACGAGGCCAAGATATCTATTGCCAATTCTGATGCCCTCCGTAGAGAAAAAGAAGCAGAGTCAAATAGGATAGCCATCACTGCGGAAAAAGTACAGCAAGCACGTGCACTCGAAGAAGCTTACCTTGCAGAGCAAAAAGCCGAACTAGCAAGATCAGAAAGAGAACGGTCAAGTCAAATAGCTAACGTAGTCATACCTGCGGAAATAGCTAAACAGAGAGCCATCATAGAAGCACAGGCAGATGCTGAGCGTATCCGTGAAAATGCAAAGGGTGAAGCGGATGCCATCTATGCAAAAATGGAAGCGGAAGCCAAGGGTCTTTACGAAATCCTAACCAAACAAGCAGAAGGGTATGAACAAGTGGTGAAAGCAGCAGGTGGAGACCCAAGCAAGGCATTCCAATTGTTATTATTAGAAAAACTACCAGAATTGGTAAAAACCCAAGTAGAAGCTGTCAAAAATATCAAGATAGACAAAATCACTGTGTGGGATTCTGGCGCAGGTTCGTCAGATAATGGCAATGGTGCTACAGCAAATTTTGTCTCAGGCATGATGAAATCAGTGCCACCACTCAATGACTTATTTAACATGGCGGGATTAAATCTTCCCACTTATCTGAAGGGAGCAGATAATAAGGAAGCTCCGTCGGTAGATGTCACCGATGATAAAAAGTAGAGAAAAAAAAGCCGGATTCAGTAATGAGTTCGGCTTTTTTTTATTTGTTGTGAAACGCTATTTTAAAAGTGCCGTTAGGTACTAGATATTGGTAGGGAAAAAGAATTATC
>JBGSOH010000635.1:0-5874 GCA_041739205.1 Saprospiraceae bacterium | reverse complement strand
TTAACTACATTCGGTCAGACTTCAGCGCCTGTTTTGACTATAGAAACAGTATTTGACCAAGTAAAGAGATATCACCCGATGGCAGGAAGAGCATTGATGCAACGTGATTTTGCGGCAGCTGATTTATTGAAGGCAAAGGGTAGTTTTGATCCTACAGCACAGAGTACCATTTCGCAGAAAAATTTTGATAACAAGAATTATTACAGCTTGATCAATGGTGAAATAAAAGTACCTACATGGACAGGTATAGATCTGAAGGGAGGCTATGATATCAATAGAGGTGTCTTCCTTGGCAATGAAAATTCAACACCTGATAATGGACTTTGGTACGCTGGTGTTTCTGTGCCACTCGGCCAAGGGCTACTCATTGATGATCGTAGAGCGCAAGTCAAAACTGCAAGGATAGGTCAAAACTTAGCAGTAAATCAACAACAAGATATGACCAATGAGTTACTTTTTCAGACCGCAAATGCTTATTGGGATTGGTTTAGGGCTTACCATGTGCGTCAGATATTAAATGATGCAGTTGAGAATGCAAGACTAAGATACGAAGCTGTCAGATCATTTGCATTGAAAGGAGATAGACCAGGTATCGATACTGTGGAAGCTGGTATTCAGGTGCAAAATATAAGTTTGAGTCTTTCGCAAGCAGAGATGGAGTTTGTTAAGGCATCTAATGCGCTATCAGGTCAGTTTTGGGATGATAATATGCAAAATGTAGGCTATGAATCGAATGCGCAACCTTTAGATATTGTAACCACAACACAATTGGCCAAAAACAATGTACCCAATATTAACAATAACCTACTACCAGAAGCTCATCCTTATCTAGAAGTATTGCGTCAGAAGTTGCTCCAATTAGAAGTTGAGAAAAGCCTTAAAAGAGATAAGTTAAAGCCAAAACTTAATCTACAATATAACCCTTTATCTGAAGCATTCGGCGCAAGTGAAACGACCAATTTTTCTATCAACAATTACAAATGGGGTATGGAATTTAAAATGCCACTTTTCTTAAGGAAGGAACGTGGAGATGTCAAACTGGCAGACCTGAAAATTCAAGAGACGGATATGATGCTTCGAGAAAAGTCCAATGAGATCAGTATAAAATTTGAAAACTATATCACCGAATGGCGTGCCACATTGGATCAAATAGATATTTTTAACAACACCGTAGAGTTGTACAGACAAATGCTCGATGCGGAGAGAAGGTTATTTAATATTGGAGAAAGCAGTCTCTTTCTGGTTATTAGTAGAGAGCAGGCTTACATCAATGCAAGAATAAAGCTGACAGAGATTTTGGCAAAAAATAATATGTCTTACTATGGCATTTGGTATTTTGCAGGAAGATTGCCGGAATTGTAATGTTTGATTCCGAAGATCCTTATGCTGTGTAATGTTCAATTAAATGGTGAAATGTGGACATCGTACAACTTGTGTTCGATCGCATAGATCACCATACCCGCTGTGTTTTTACAATCTATTTTCTCAAGGATACTTTTTCTGTGACCTTCTACAGTCCGCGAACTGATTTTGAGTTTGTCTGCGATTTCTTTATTTGTATATTCTTTACAGATCAATTTCAGAATTTCTATTTCTCTGTGTGTTAGATCTATATCCACTAGTTTTCGTTTTGCTAGTAATCGTCTATCTCTGATCAATTGCATGATGTGGTCATTGATAAAGAATCCCTTTCTATGTACGCCTTTGATGGTTTGGATGACAATGTCTGGATGTTCGTTTTTAGCTAAAAATCCAGATGCGCCTTCATCTAGCAATTTTACAATCATACTGTCATTATAATGTGATGTAAGGATGATGACTTTGATAGGAATGGAAAGACTTATGATTTTGAGTAGGGTGTCAACACCGTCCAAAAGTGGCATGGCCAAGTCTAGTAAAACAACATCAGCAATATTTTCATCTTCAGCCAATCTCTCCAATAATTCTAATCCGTTTTCAGCTTCAAAACTTACGGTAAGGTCTTCATCTTGCTCTAGGATCATTCTCATACCTTGGATAAATAATCTTTCATCATCTACTATGCCTACTCTAATTTTGGTCATTGTTTGGGAATTTTAAGTAAAATAACATGCCTTTTTTTGTTTTATCCGAAGTTATGCTATAGACTCCTTTTAATAGTTCACTTCTAGTTTTTATATTTCCGATACCCAGTCCCGTTGTTAAATTGTCTGGATCAAATCCAATACCATTGTCCCGATAAGTCATCACTAAAAACTCATTATGAGGTTCAAAAACTATTTCTACGATGCTAGCTTTGGCGTATTTTAAAGTATTGTTGAGTAATTCTTGGATAATTCGATATAGGTGTAAGAGTTTGAAATCATCTCGTAATTGAATCAAGTGTTCACCTTTTATACTAAGTTGGACCACTTGCGATATGTTAATAATATTAGCCATCTCTTTTAAAGCATGATGGATACCGAATTTTTTGAGTAGTTGTGGCATTAGTTCATGAGATAGATTTCGTGTACGATCTGTACTTTGTTTGAGTGACGATTCTATTTGGTCTATAAGCTTTTCCACTTCAGGATCGTCTTTTATTTTTTTCTTTAAAAGGTGGATATTTAGATGTATGATGTTGAGCTTTGAAGCAATATCATCATGCAACTCTGATGAAATACGATCGCGTTCTGTTTCTTGGGTTTTGACGGTATTGATGAGTAAGGTTTTTTGGAACGCCAGTTCATTTTCCTTTTTCTGGAGTTTTATGGCGATGATTTTTTTCTGACCTTGGTTAAAAAACCAAATGGTGATGACGATAACTACCAACATAATTATCACACCAAACATGATGGTCAGCATTAATTCTTGATCTTTCATAATTGTAGTGTTTTAGATCGTGATTCAAATAATAATTTCGCAAAGGTTAGTCCAAATATTACTTTCGTAGAGAGGATCAATATACCTCTGAAATCCCAGATATATAATTGATACGAAGTTGCTATACTAAGCATGGCATTACTAAATAATAATACAACGAGTGATGTCCCAAAAACTAGCAGCAAACATGATACGATCAGTTTGACAATCTTTAGTTCTTTGGTGACATCTACATCCATAGTGACAAAGAAAAATCTAAAAGAAAATATAAGTAAAACAAGATTGACCAAAGTGGCAGAATAAGAATTGAACATATCGATTTTCTGTACAAAAATAGAATTTGCCAAAATAATAATTAAGCCTTGTATTAAAACTGGAAGTAGTGGAAATGGCTTTCCATATTTCTTATCACAAGCATAAAAAAAGATCACCAAAAACCAGAATTCGATCAATGTATTGATATGAAATAAAAATAAATTGGAGATCTTATTTTCAGCAAGAAAAAGGGACAAAATCTCTATACAATTTGATATCAAAAAATAAATGCCAAATACCTTCAAAATATCAGATAATGCTCTGTACTGGATGAGAACCAATACAGAGCATATTACTGATACGAAAAGCATTATGAAACTTAAGCTCATAAATTAATTTGTCTTGAAATATTTATTTACCACATTTTGGTGGGCAAGGTCGTGAAACATCATACACATACTGGCCTGCACTGTAGTCAAGCATGTCGTTTCCATTTGCATCTACACCTACTAATAATAAGTGAGGGACATTAGGTGTAACAGACACATCAAGACCTTGATAAAATCTTGCAGCTGCTGGCGTTTCTCCCAATACTTCTGAAAGGTCTATCACAGGCATAGTATAATATCTAGTCAGGGTAGTGGCCGTATACGCTTGACCACCTTGAACCCATGCATTGGTCCATGTATTAAACTTCGCCAGTGAAATGGTGTCTTGTGTTGAATTGGTCGTATCTGCTTTTACTTCTGCTACTGCTTCTTCCACCACTTCTGGTTTTTTGGTTTCGCCGCAAGCAATTAAAAAAAGAAATGTACAAAGGGCACAGAAAAATAAAAATTGGTTTTTCATGATAAAATTATATTAAAGGGTGATTAAATACATATAAAATTGTTTTTAAATCAAAACTCTTACAAACAATTTATTCTCGCAGGGAAATAACTTCAGAGAGAAAGAACAGTCAGGTGCGGAACTGTTTTATATCTTATCTCTTGTCTCTAGAAGACGGCACAAAATAGTAAAAAAAAATAACTCTTCTATAAGTATTTATACGTATATAATTCGTGCTAAGTTTTCATGTTTTAGTAATGCAATGACTATCAATGGTTAAATTGGTGTTTGGCATAGTATTTTTCGTCTAAAAAAGGATAAAGCAGCAAAAAAAGGCGAATGTACATAATGCACATTCGCCTTAGATTGAGATTGGATATTTTGAATTATCCTAAAATGCCATTATACTCTAGACCAGGATTGGCTGTGATGCCAGAGCTTCTGTATTCTGCTGTTTTTGAGCTACCTTTTGCATATTGGAAACTTTGCGTTGCCTCTCGGTCATAACCTGCCATTACCCAAAGTTTGAAAGTGACGATGGCACCATCAGGAACACCTAGGTCACCTGGATCGGTGGTGTACTGTTGTCCTGCTAGTTCATTGTCCGTTTGTTGTGACCAATGCCATTGACCATCATCACCCATAAAATGAAATTCTGTTCTAGCTACATAAGCGCCATCTTGATCTAATTTAAATTTGCCAACTTGTTGAAGTCCCATGATATTAATATTGAAGAAAAACAATGTTGCCTACACATTTCAAGGAATTTCGGCTACCACCTTTTATCATTCTACCGGTCAAAATGATAATGCAAAGATGCGGGCATTCAGAAATGCGCAAAAGCGTATTTATACTATATAATTTTCAAGTGTAAATACGGTTAGCTAGTAGGTAGTAATGCTTAGGTAGGTATTAAGTGATTATACTTATACTGGGTTGTAATGAAATTGTAAATAGTTGAAAATCAAGCATTAATATCTTATTTACTTTCGTATCCCATCGATAATCCTGTATCGCCTTTCACTACTAGTTCTACAGTGGCCTCACTTGGATGGTTGTTTTCTATAGTCAAAGCAGTGTTTTTGTCAACTTTTACCTTTACGGTTTCATTCGGTTTGACATCGATAGGAGAGTGTTTGCCACCGTCTATAGGCATCAACCAAATTGTTAGATTTGAAGTAGAATTGTTTTTGAGTTTTACAGAGAATTTACCATGTTGATTGTTGCCAAGTACAAATGATTCGTTTGGTTTAATATACGTGGTAGAGGTTAGACTGCAAGATGTCAATAATGAAATGAATAAAAAGATGGTGATGAAGATCTTCATTTTTTATAAGTTTAGATGTTACGACATTGTAACGCCGTAAAGGTGTATGATTTTATAAATATTGCTGTCATAAATACCAATTAAGTATGTCTCAAATTATATATTGAGACAAGTAACTTGGTTTATCCCTGAAAAGTATGTCTTCTTAATTAATCTTTTTTAAACTCAAAACCTTTGACAGAATTTACGTTTGTTTTCCAAAGGAGCCGAATTAATTGCTAAGGTTACAATGGGTAGCCATCAACATTAATCAGTATTTTAAACGAATTAAGTGTCACTATATACTGAATCTGAAAATCTATTTTATATTTGTTGTCGGGAAGCGTTAACACAGACGCAGCCATTTCTTTTAAAATGCTAAAAATAAATGACAAATAAACATTGCCTGAACTGTGGAAAGAAATTGACCGATAAGTTTTGTTCGGGTTGTGGTCAAAAAGCAGATACCAAACGGATTACCTTCAAAAATCTCTTATATAATGATGTCATTCAAGGTGTATTCAATCTTGAATTAGGCATACTATACACTGCAAAACAAACATTACTTCGTCTTGGACAAGCGTCACTTGATTATATTGCTGGAAAGAGAAAAGATGTCAGGACTACGTCCTTTTTTAGATTGG
>JBGSOH010000616.1:0-2666 GCA_041739205.1 Saprospiraceae bacterium | reverse complement strand
AATGGAAATCAAAGAATCCTAAACTTAGCAATTGCTATCAAAAATAGAAAGTGGTGGGATGGACTTTTTGGAAAGTATGATGATATCGTTTTTCCCTATCAATTTCAAACTTGATTTTCTAATGACTTATTTGGGTTTAATCAAAGTAATTCAAAACCCAAATAGATTTTTATGTTTGCTAAACCCTTTTACTGTAAATCACTTCCTTACATTTTTTTATACTTCTTTTCATCTTTTATCATTTCATTTTCATCCACCCAAGCACAAACTAATATCGTTACTTATGCAGGCAATTTGGGCAAAGAGACATTTTATGATATCACACAAATCACAGATGGTACCTTCTTAGTAACAGGATATGCAGATAGTTTAACATGGATTCCTGCCGGTGTACCTGCTACACAATTGACTTATACTGGCTCCATACCGAATTCACAAGGAACCAATAGGTATGGATTTATTTTGCACTTATCTGAGGACCTTCAGTCTGTACTCCGAGTGGTACATTTTCCCCGTGGCGCCGTAGAAGATATTAGATTTATCAAAACCACCACACCATCTCACACAGCTACAGGAGATTTATTTATAAGTTGCAATACCGCTGCGCCTTATGCAAATAATGGTGGATATTTATTGGCTAAACTAAACAATAATTTTGTAGATGGACCACCTACTGCTTTGGTTTGGCATTATGCGGTGCCTGCTCAATCTGGTATCAAAGATTATCATCCGTGGGATGTAACCAATGATGGTAAAACGTTTTTTATCATGGGCGAACATTACGGACCCAATTGGAGTGCGGTATATTGTCTAAATGAAACAGGTCAAAGAACAGTCGTAGAAAACTGGCGAACACACTGGCTGCAAAACGGATCAGAATGGAGAGGGACACCTGCATCTTCCCATCCACAAGGTATTGCTAATGTCAATCATAGTGGTATCGTCTTAAAAACTTGGGGAAGATGTGAGCTGAGATCATGGAATACCGATGATTACAACCTTATCTATGCTGATGGAAATGGTGGTACCAAAAAAGGCAAATGGCCCCTAGATGTTTTATTTAATGGACCTTGTGACCCAGCTAGTCCTACTACTACTTCACCTGGTTATACTAGTTATTCTACAGGTAGTAACCCTGTGTATGGTGGTACATCTATCGTAGTAGATAAAAGAAATAATGATCTATATATTGGCCTTAACTTCCAAAGTAAACTTCCAGACAACAATCCAGATTTTGAGCCAGCTGTGATTAGTATGACATCTGACGGCACTCTTAAATGGTGGTCAAGATTATACCATGAAATAACACCTTCAGGGATGTATGTTAACTCAAGTCCAGATCAATATGTCGATGCATTAGCCATTGATTATACCAATGATCGACTAGCTATAGGCGCTAGATGTCATGGTAATAATGTCGAAAACTTTTGGGAAGGAAATACCGTTTCTTCCGACCCTGCTACCTATGGATTTCAAAACGGATTTACAGGTACAAGTGGTAATATTCACATCACATGGTTGGGAAAATTGGCTTTGGAAGATGGCGTACTGACCAATTCTACCTACATGGCAGAATATGCGGAAGGAACGGGCAGTCTTGGTTCGCCCCATCCTGATCCTAACCTAGATGGATGGCCCAATCCCAATAGTGGATGGCCCAATGTCAACACCACAAGATTGGCAAGAAATAATATCAAAGTATCGAGTAGTGGAGATCTTTGCGTCATGGCGACTGGTCGTAGGACTATCACAACTGCCAATGCCTATCAAAAAATGGTCAAACCAGCTTATGGTGGTAAGAGTTGCTGGAATAATTTTGTGCGGGTTTATGAGGCTGATTTAAAAGTACCGAAATATTCATCTTTAGTCGTTGGTGTTTGGGATACTATTACCCAAGCAGGTGGTGACAATATAGAATTATTTGGCGTGTATAAAACTGGTTTAGGTGTGATTTGTGTAGGAAGACAAAAAGCAGTGAATGGTGTACCGTCAGGGAATAATCTACCCACTACGAATGTCTTACCTTGGGGAAAAAACATTCCTCAAAATGAAAGTGGTGTATTAGTATATTATCAAGCCAATAATCTCATCAATCCTGAAGATGACATCTCATCGTCGATATGGACAGGAGTAGAAAATACGACATGGGAAAACCCATCCAATTGGTCCGACAATGCCATTCCTTCATCCGAAAGTAAAGTGATCATCCCTTCATTGGCACCACATTTTCCCATTCTCAATAGCAATACAACGATCAAAAAAATAGAATTAAAATCAGGCAGTTCGTTGATATTACAGTCTTCTTCATTTTTAAATGTGGATGATTGATGGGGAATACTTTTCAGCTGTTATACATCGGAATAAAACCTGCGACCGAAAACACTAATCAACAGAGTATTACATACTTATGAGTGAGCATTCATCGCATAAGCCAGAGGCTGGACAAGTTGTCCGCTGGAGCAGCAGAGCGTGTGGTCGGTAGGTGTAGCTATTCCTTCCACTCGTCAATTACTTTATTAATTACCGAGTCATTCATTTCAATTAATGTCATTTCTATTTCTTGACCATATAGTTTAATTAAACTGTCAGTTGCAAATTCTTTGGTTTTGTCATCATTGGTTGTTAGTAGCTTTAATAAAATTGCTCGTGTATTCTTGTGTCTGTAC
>JBGSOH010000549.1:0-7579 GCA_041739205.1 Saprospiraceae bacterium | reverse complement strand
TGTATTGATGGTAGAAAGGAGATTGAGCCGTGAGTTTGATCAGGATAGGCAGTTTTGTTCTTATTAAAATAAGTTGTGTTGAATAATTCATCAAGATCATACCCTGAAAGACGCCATTCATCTTCATAATACATAGGTTTGATCACTTTTTTCCAATACTTTACAAATAATTGATATTCAATCACTAAGTTGACACCACCAAAAGCAGTTGTACGTAAAGCAAAAGTGTCATTTGTGATTGTCTTATCAAAATACAAAGTATCATTATTCCTTATAAATTTGATTTTGCAATGTTTTATGATCGCTTCTTCAAAATCGCGTGGTACATTGTCAAAAGGGATTTTATCCCACATGTCTATGTCTATATAATGTCTCACTGCCTCATGTTTGGTTGCATATCGCCTTTTGTCGGGGTCGATCGCATGTTCAGTCATGTATTCAATATGTTTTTTGTAGAATCCCATCATTTCAGGTGGTAGCGTAAATACTGCCATCCGATTGATAAGTCTATGTCCATAGAATCCCCAAGCTTCTGGTTTTATCCAAGCCACTGAGATGACCAAACACAAGGTTAGTAATATAAAAATTCCTTTCTTCAATGTAAAGTAGACTGTTTAATGAGTGTGAAAGATATTAAAAATTTCATTGGTTAAAATATTATTTTTGAATTCATTAAGAGTATTTTAAATATTTAGACTCAAAGCACTGTTTTACAATAATATAAACATTAAAGTAAATACTTATAAAATAATTTAATTTAATTTATGCTTTCCTCTTAAATGACCAAGTAATGTAAAATCTAGCCACTTCTACCCCATCTTGATTTTTCCCACTAGATGTCATTGTCAACGTGGTACTGTCTCCTGATTTGGTAAGCGTATCTAGTTTTTCACGTAAAGCTAGTCCTTGGTCACAAGTAAAATAAATTTTCTGATCTGCTTTTTTGAAGAATTCTGCTCTAAAATCTACTACCAACATAGCATGAGGTGGCCTTCCATGTAGATACATTTGACATAAGATACCACTGGAAAATTCAGCAGCACCCGCTAATGCAGCAAAATATATAGACTGGAATGGATTTTGTGTACGCCAAGTAAATGGTAGTGCGATAATACACTCACGCTCGTTCAATTTCTTGATTCTAATCCCCCAAAACACTATAGATGGCAATCTCATCAACATTCCAACTACAAATTTGAACGGGTTCATTTTCTTAGCTTTATAGGCTAACTGGTTTTGATCCATATCTTATGATTTCCTGGCAATCCAAGGTATTTCTGCAACTTGATGTATGTGGGACAAATATCTTGATAAAATAAAAAAGTAATCCGACAATCTATTCAAGTAGACGATAATCTGTTGATCTACAGTTGATATGGAGTTAAGTGAAATCACTCTTCTTTCTGCACGTCTGCAAACGGTGCGACATACATGGGCATTCGCAATGGCAAGATCTCCACTTGGTAGAATAAAATTGCGCAAAGGTGGCAAGATCTGATCCATATTATCCATAGCGATTTCTAAGATTTCTATATCACTAGCTTGAATATCTGATGATGGAGTGGACTTATCAGGATCTGTGGCCAAAGCTGCTCCTACTGCAAATAATCTATTCTGTACATCAGTTAAAATTGAAATTTGTTTTTCGTCATCAAAAGAAGCCATCAAAAGGCCAATAAATGAATTGAGCTCATCTACTGTACCATATGCTTCTATTCTAAAATCATCTTTGGCTACGCGTCTACCACCAAAAAGTGAAGTAGTACCTTCGTCTCCTGTTTTTGTATATATCTTCATTTTAAGAAAAATCAGGTTCATTTAAAAGTGCAAGATAATCAATTTTCAATTCTGGATATAGCAGCATTTGTATATTTTTATGATTAGATATATTTTCTAACTTTTTTAAAAATCAAATGCGCTTAAAACCATTACTAGCTTAATTTTAATTTGTTTTGTGTATAAAACCGTACCTTTGCACAAAATTTTATTGTTATGACAAATATATATAAACTTCATCCTTGGCATGGTGTAGAAATAGGTGATGAAGCACCTGAATTAGTGACTGCTTTCATTGAAATCATACCTAGTGATACTGTAAAATACGAAATAGATAAACATTCTGGTTACCTAAAAGTGGATAGACCACAAAAATTTAGCAACATTGTACCAGCTTTGTATGGATTTATACCAAGAACGTACTGCAAAGAAGAATTGGCTAGTGTAAATATGAAATATACTGGACGTACAAACATAGAAGGTGATGGTGACCCATTAGATATACTTGTTTTGACGGAAAGAGAAATTACGCATGGTGACATCATAGTGAAGGCATTTCCCATAGGTGGTTTCAGATTGGTAGATAATAATGAAGCAGACGATAAGATCATTGCTGTACTTAAAAATGATGATATTTATGGTCAATGGAAAGATATCAATGACGTACCTGTCACCATTATAAATAGGTTAAAACACTACTTCCTTACTTACAAGCAAATGCCACATAAAGCGCCAACTTGTATTATTGATGAAGTATATGGAAAAGAAGCTGCTTTTGAAGTTATAAAAGCTAGTATGGTGGATTATGATAATCATTATAAAAAGTAATTGCTTTGATGTAGATCAAAGCAAAACGAGGTACTTTTTATTAATATTGGCTGAATTTATTAATCTTGTTTTGCAGCAGGGTCTTCTTCTGGTAGCGTATATTCTTTTTGACCTTTGCCGAAAACTGAAAAATGAGCATATCTTTTAGGATTCAATCTCAAATCTTGTAATAATAGATTCAAATTATTAGTAGATGCCGTAAGATTGTTATAAAGTTGTTTGTCATTCATCAATTTACCTAGGGATCCATCACCCTTATTAATCTTTGAAAGTACAACATCAAGCTCTTTCATCGTATTATTAGTAGATGTCAATGTAGTTTGTAAAGAAGCTATAGCTGTTTTGGAAGCATCAAGAGTAGCATTTGTATTGCCAATGGTTGTTTTAAGATCACCTTTAGCGATATCACCTGTTATTTTTTCTATGTTGGCTAATAACTGCTCTATCTTTTGATTACTTTTTGTCAATGCCCCTGTAATTGATGCCATATTATCTATGGTTTTATTAAGGTTTGCAGATGAATTTGTGATCAATGTATTGGTAGAAGCAGTGATGGCAGCTACGTTTTTTGATATAATCTCCAATTGTCGTACAGTCTCATTTATGCTACCGGGTTGACCTTCTTTTCCTATATCTCCGATAATGGCTTTTACAGATTGGGTAAGTTCTGAACTATACTCCGAAATTTCACCTTCGCCGAGCATAGATCCTAGCATTCCGACTGTTTTTCCTTGTATTTCATCTCCATTCAGAGCACAATCTGCACCTGAACATTCTTTTTCAAATTCTAAAAAAATACCTTTCCCATCTACAAATCCCAAGCTTTTCATACTTGCTATAGCATTCTTTGGTATTTTATATTCACTATCAATAAGATAGTAAACATCCATTTTTTTGACGTCCTTTGAATTCAGTTTTATTTTGGTGACTGTTCCTATTTTGTACCCGTTAACAAGAACGGGAGATGACACATTTAGATCCGCTACATCGCTGTAAGTGGTAAAAAGTTCATTGGATGCTGTGAGTAGATTCCTACCTTTCAAAAAAGTATATCCCCATATCATTGTGATCAAAACCAGAAAAGTGAGGATACCTATTTTTATTTCTCTTGACATACTTATTTGTAATGGATGTGCAAATTTAACAATCTAAACGATAGCGTCTTTAAAAAGTTTCACTTTAAGAAAAATTATTCGACATCCACCACTAAAAAAGCACCTTCATATCCCATTTTTTTGAGTTTGTCTCTTGCAATTACCGCTTCTTCTCTTGTAATGAAAGCTCCCACCATATATTTATTGATTTCTCCTTGTTTTTTGATGGATAGTTGGCCTATTTTACGTATTTCAGCAGAATCCATGTCAAACAAGTCATTTTTGACCGCTGCTACTTGTACTTTAAAAACATTTTGTTTGACGGCTGAATTTGCGTTTGCATTATTGGCGACTTCACTTATAACTTCATTTTTTGAGCTTTTTGGTGTTTCTTTTGTCGATTTAGAAACGGTTGCTACTATATTATTGGTAAGTTTATCGTCTACTTTATTTGATTTTGTGTTTGTGGTTTGGTCATTATTAACTTTCTCATCCTTGGAATAAGCCTGATAAGGTTGGTTGTTTTTATAAAAATTGGCAAAAGCTTTAAAAATAGCATTTGAGACTGTCTCTTGACCACTCTCAGATATCAAAAACGCTTCTTCTACTTCATTACTCAAAAAGCCAGCTTCTATTAATACAGCAGGCATTGAAGCTCTACGTAATACCGCAAAACCTGCTTGTTTTACACCTCTGCTCCTACTGACTTCCATTCCTACAAACTGATTTTCTATGTCGGCTGCAAATTCGATACTTTTGTCCAAATAAGCATTTTGATACATAGACATCATAATATGACCTTCAGGTGAATTAGGGTCAAAACCATCATAGTTTTGTTCGTAATTTTTTTCTAAAAGTATAGAAGCGTTCTCTCTTTTAGCTACATCCAAATTGTCTGCAGCACGATGTAGACCCATCACAAATGTCTCTGTACCGCGAGTCTTAGCGTTGCTGATAAAATTACAATGTATAGAAATGAATAAATCTGCATCTTCTTCATTGGCATATTGGATCCTTCTGAACAATGGTATAAATACATCTGTGGTTCTAGTCTGAAGGACTGTAACATCAGGATATTTTTTTTGAATCATCTCGCCTACTTTGATGGCAAGCTTGAGTGTGATGTCTTTTTCATAGGAGTTTTTGCCTACACATCCGCTATCATGTCCTCCATGACCTGCATCTATAACTACTTTTTTTACCTTACCTCTACCAGACAGTGATTGGAAAGTTAATTGGGCTGAATAGTCTAAACCATCCATTTTTCCGTGCAGCATAGAAAGAGATGTATTATCTTTTAATAAAACTTTAACATCACAAGCTTGCATTGTGGACGACACATAGTAAACTAATAACGTTATGATAAGGAGGATACGTAAGATTGTGACGTTCTTTTGAATAAAATCTGAGACCATTGGCGTACTTTTGTGTTTTAAAAGGGCAAATATAATGATTATTCATAATATATAATATCTAATTAACTTGAAAATAAAGTTTTATATAGCATTTTTTTTTATAATATGTAATTTACGTATGGTTTCTGCGCAAGTTAAACCTGCACAAATGCCATTATTATCAGAAAAAAATGATACTTTAAATATTTCTGTGGATTCTTTCCGGAATATTTTTAGAGATACTTTTCCATTCAAAAACTTGGACACTAGTCGCCAAAGCGCTGATACGCTCACATCACAACAAGATTCTTTCCGATTATCTAAAGATGCTATTGAAGATGAGGTTACTTACAATGCACTCGATTCTTCATGGACAGATTTAGTGAATGACAGAATCCATTTGTATGGAAAGGCCGAAGTGAAATTTCAAAGTATTACCTTGACTGCGGCATATATGATCATTGATTTTGCGAATAATGTCATTGAAGGTTTTGATAGAATCCTGCCTGAAGACAAGGTCAAAGAAAAACCGACTTTTAAAGATGGCGACCAAACATTCACTTATAAAGAAATACGCTATAATTTTAAATCGAAAAAAGGACTTGTCAAACGTGCAATCACCCAAGAAGGAGAATTTAACTTAGTAGGAGAAACCACCAAATATATAGCGGGACAGACAGACTCCCTAGGTGTAAAAAAAGATGATGAGATATATAATAAAGATGCCATCATTACGACTTGCACCCACGATCCACCACATTATGGCATCAGAGCTAGTAAGATGAAGTTTGTGCCTAATAAGTTGGCTGTCTTAAGTGTAGCCCAAATAGAACTGGCTAATGTCCCTACACCCATATTTTTACCTTTTGGTTTTTTCCCATTAGCAAAAGGCAGAAGTTCTGGATTGATATTTCCTTCAAGTTATGAATATAATAATGATCTCGGTCTAGGTTTTCGTGAGATAGGTTACTATTACCCTGTGAACCAATACGTGGACATGAGGGTGACTGGAGACATTTATACACGCGGTTCGCATGGTGTCAGGGTAAATGCAAACTACAAAAAGAAATATGGATATACAGGAAATATACTACTGGGATACAGCAACAATATAAGAGATGCGGTGGATGGTCTGGAAGAAAAAAAATTATCACAAAAATCATTCATCATAAGTATTCGACACAATCAAGACTCTAAAGCCCATCCTTACAGGAGATTGGGTGGATCAGTAAACATTCAAACCAATAGATACGAACAACGAACTTACGAAAACCCTGCTGCGGCATTACAAAGTCAATACTCTTCCAATTTTTCGTTTGCTCATGATATGCCGGGGACGCCGTTTCAGTTTAATGCTGAGTTTCGACACAGTCAGAATACACAAACTAGGACCATGGACATAACCTTCCCCAACATGACCTTGAGAATGAACACGATCAACCCATTCAAAAGAAAAAATGCTACGGAAGAAAAATGGACAGACAACATTGCATTATCATACAGCTCAGAGTTTAGGAACTTTGTGAAGACAACGGATACTACCCTATTTACCCAGCAGACCTTGGATAATATGCAGACAGGACTATCACATCGAGCAGGACTTAGCACCAATTTTAGAGTACTCAAATATCTAAATGTTTCCCCTAATGTTAATTATGAAGAATTTTGGTTTCTGAAAACATATCAACGTACATTCGACCCTACCCTTGTTCTTAGAGATTCATTGACCAGAGATACTTTGGGATTTGAAAAGCCCTTAGAGTCATTCGAACAAGGTTTTGCTACATACAGAAATATTACTTCTGGTATTTCCATTAATACACAGATATTTGGTACCAAAAAATTTAGCAAAGGTTTTATACGGGGTATTCGCCACGTTATCAAGCCAAATGTCAGTTTCAATTACAAGCCTGGTAACAAAGAAAGATATGAAGAAGTCGTCAATACGGACACAAGACAAGATTTCAATAATCCACAGACATATAGTATTTTCCAAAACGGACCATTCGGTTCATTAGCAGGCTCAGAAGAACAAATGGGTATCAGTTATGGTATTACCAATATATTTGAAGCTAAATATTGGTCAAAAAGAGATACTTCTGAAAAAATATTAAGGCTTTTTGATAATATAAATATAAACGGTAACTACAACTTTGCAGCAGATTCCCTAAAGTGGAGTGCAGTCAATATATCAGGAAACACTACTGTATTTAAAGGATTGACCAACTTTAACTTTCGTGCTCAATTTAGTCCATATGTCTATGACGACAACAATAGAATCACAAAAGAGACCGTGTGGAAAACAAGTAATAAATGGTGGAAAGTTACAGATTTTAGAAATTTTAATGGGCAATTTTCTACTGGAATTACTTTCGGAAGAATTCGCGATATCCTATTAGGTAAAAAAACGGAAGTAAAAGAACCGACTCAACCTACTAATGCAGCGACGCCACAAGAAACACAAAACAACTTTACGGCTAAAACCAA
>JBGSOH010000527.1:0-1891 GCA_041739205.1 Saprospiraceae bacterium | reverse complement strand
TAATCTTGGTTCTATGGCTTTGGATGAATTTAAGAAAAAGTACTGCCCATGTAATCCCGCATTCAGTGTCCACCGATCATTAAAACTATACTTCAAGTGTGCAAATCCCTGTGTCAGACTTGTAGAGCTATCATAATCCCATATTTGTGTCCATTCATCACTAATGTTTCTTTTCGTTCTGTAATATAAGTTCATACCAATGAATTCATTCTGCATACCTACCTTCAGAAAAGCTTTTGAATTAATTTTGGAATTGTAAGTTGTACCAATATTGTATCCAGTTTTGGCGACATTGCTCTCTTCTTGTTCATACGATGTCTCTGTTGCACGATCAGTAGCATAGTTGATTTGATCCGTTTTGCTGTAATTTACGCCGATGATGGATGACAAATAAGATTTTTCTGTCAGTTGTTTGAAGTGATTCACACCTACGATTCCAATTTTACTCGCCAGATCATTACCATCTTTACCACCGAAAAGCGAGCCTGCATTATCACCCGAAATATTAATACTACTAGTCGCCAAAATTCCAAAAGTAGTGAATTTGCCCCATTTTGTATTACCACTATTGACCTTAAACGACAAGTCCTGATAACTTGGTGTGGCCGTGGTGCCTATATCTACACCTACCGCTTGTGCAACGCCTGCAAGCGCATATCGATATCCAACAAGATAAGATGAATTACTTTTTTTGCTAATGGGGCCTTCAGTGGTCACTTCGAGACCTGTGATTACGCCTGCTTGTACAGTGGTTTCCCGTTTTTGTGTATTTCCACTCCTAAATCCTAAATCAAAAACACCAGAAATAGCATTCCCATATTCCAAAGGGAAAGCAGATGTGAAAAAATCAGAACTCTTTAATAGATTGGTATTCAAAGCACTGACTGCTCCACCTGTTGTTCCTACCGTAGCAAAATGGTTGGGATTGGTCACATTCATTCCATCTATTCTCCACAGAACACCCACTGGTGAATTACCTCGTATCACGATGTCATTACGAGAATCGTCAGGCGCACTCACTCCAGCAAAGTTGGCTGCTAATCTTGCGGGATCGCCCCTGCCACCAGCATATCTATTGACTTCTTCCATAGAAAAAGTACGGGCACTGATCGTGGCTAGGTCATTGATGGTTTTATTTTTACTGTATGCTTTCACCACTACTTCGTCCAGTAACTTCAGATCTTCTTCCATGGCAACATCTAGAATCACTTCTTTGCCGGAAGTCACTACCACATTAGGTATGATAACATCTTTATAGCCAAGGTAAGATACTTTAATTTCATATCTCTGTGGCGCAAGGTCAGTCAAAACATATTGTCCGTTTACTTCTGTCGCGGTACCTTTATTTTCTGACCCATTTATAATCTGAATAGATGCACCAATAAGTGCTGATTGAGATAGTTTATCCACTATTGTACCCCGAATATTTTGTAAATTGTTTTGTGCTAAAAGTAGCAATGGTGAGAAACATAAAAGAAAAATAGCTGATAGTATAAACTGTTTACCTTGCATTGTTTTGATTATATTGATCGCGAAAATAACATGGTAGCCATCCATTCAGGTGTAAGCAACTGGTTGAGTTGTTAAAAATTAAAGTTGAGTTGTAGAAATAAATATTTTTTCAATGTTGGTCTTTGATTTTGGTCCTTATAAAGTTATGAAATCAATCCTTTTTATCTTTAAAGGGAATCTTAGAGATCTATAAAGTAATTTTATGACAACAATCATCGTTAAGAAAGCCATAAAAAGTTGTTCGTAATTATGCGAAGTGATATATTGTTCGTACATTTGCGAATAAATAATTTTAGAACTTTAATAGATGACACTTTTAAGCTTGTCTAAAGGTTCATTCCAGTTTTATTTTACAGTAGATGTATATTTAAAGTAGTTT
>JBGSOH010000489.1:0-8755 GCA_041739205.1 Saprospiraceae bacterium | reverse complement strand
ATTTGCCTTGCCAGCATATGAAATTAGTCAATATCTCGGTAATGAAATAAAATATTACGCCATCAATCCTGATGGTAGTTTAGATAGCATTTCGACAGCATTTTATCCTGGACATTGGTTTGATGATGATGGTAAAGTCACCAATTGGGGCAATAACTCCTTTTTGTATTCAGAATTAAACATCAATGATTTACGCGTCAGAATCGGTCAGTATCCTGATTTGTGCCAAAACGGTGATGAGTTTACCATTCGTCAAGCACTCATCTATAAAAGAAGTGAAACTGATACCGCAAGATTGACCATGACCTTTCATGTAACCATCAAAGACGAAACGTCAAGTATTCAGGACAATGGTTCAACTAAAAAACTGACCATCTACCCTATCCCAACAACTGATAAAATTCATTGGAATACAGAAGATTATTACATTCTGAGTGATATCAGAGGCGTACAATTGATGAATGGATATGGTAACTCTGCGGATTTATCAGTTTATGCGAGTGGATTGTACTTATTGAAGGTTGGGAATGAAGTGGTTAAGGTGATTAGGGAGTAGAGAATATATTTTAAACATAATTTGAATATGTACTAGATTTTTGTTAAAATTCAAATATAACATATATATTTGCAATCTAAATTATTTAAAATGGATAAACAAGTTTTAGTAATCTCTAATAAAATGCGTAACCAACTCGATGATGAATATATATTATACGATGATGGTTCAATTGAACATAATTATGATGACAATATTTATCCTGGCAGCTTTAATTTGACAAAAAACTTGAAATTCAGTGATATTAACTCTTCGATTAAAGAAAGACTTTATTTAGACGCAAGTGCAGAAAATAAGGAAAAAGTAAAGACGATTTTATCTTTGTAATTAATCGAAAGTTAACACCATAATTTTATCAAGGTGATCTATAAACCTTCACAAGTTACAAATTAAAATAATTTTAGAATGAATACAAGTTTACAATTAAAAACTATTTTTTTAGTTATTTTGACTTTATTGCAAAGTCCAAATATTAAGGGACAAAATAGGATTGATTCAATTCTCACATATAAATATCTTACTGGAACTTCAATTAAAAATTTAACCCAAAAGTCATTTTATAAATACATTAAAAACCCAAAATCTGAAGAAGCAATATCTCTAATTTGGAATGAAGCAGATAATGGATGGCAAAATGATCAAAAAATAATATCAAAATTTGATGTTAGAAATAATAAGATAGAAGTTATAAGTCAATTATGGTATAAACATGCGAACCCATGGAACAAAACGATACAAGACTTTTTGGGTGATGATGTTAAAATTCCTATCGAAAATTCGAATTCAAAAAGTTGGGACAACCACCTTAAAACCAAATATTCTTATGATTCCAAAATTAACTTAATTGAAAAACTAGAGCAACATTGGGATTTAATAAACCAGAAATGGGAAAATTCGTTTAAGTACTCATACCTTTATAATGTTGAAAATAATATTATCGAATTTTTAATTCAAACATGGAATGAAAATGAAAACATATGGGAATTATCAACAAAAGATAATTATTACTATAATATAGATGAGAAGAATTCTCAATCCATTATTGTCAAAATGTTTGATGGTAGTTCTTTATGGGAAAATAACTCAAAGGCGGTTACCATTAAAGATAAAAACAATCAATCTGTTGAACATACTAATCTTTTTTGGAATAACGATTTGAATGATTGGGAAAATTACGAAAGAACCAATTTCATTTATGATTCTCGTAATAACCTCATAGAAAGAATTATGTATAGTTGGGATAAATACTTAGAATTATGGAATATTAAAGAAAAGAGCATTTATGATTATAATTCCAAAAATAAATTAATTAATGAAGAAAATTTTGTTTGGGTTGAAAAATCTAACAACTGGTTAATCAATTCAAAAAATAAATATAATTACTTGAATTTGAGTTTATTGTCTTCTATTGAAAATTATTCTGATTGGGATGAGAAAGATGGTTATTTTACTAACCGATATGAGATTGAATATAAATACTCGAAATTAACAAAAAATAAAACAAAAAAATAAAACATGAATTGCGAGAATAGAAATTAGCCAACTTAAATATTTACCACATAATTTTTAAAAAAAGTATAAAATGACATTAATAACAAGAATATTCGGAAAAAAAAGAACATTCATTGCTGCTGATAGTCAAATTAATGATTTACAAGGATATCCATATCATTTAAATGGAAAAATTGTAAAAAGACAAAAGTTGTTTGAATTTGATAATCTCAACCTAATATTGGGTTTTTCTGGTACTTTGAGCATAAAAGAATCTGGCTATTTTTTAATTGAAGTTTGTAATGAGTTCTTCGAAAATTTCCAAGGTGATAATAACGATCTTTTAAAAGAGCTAATACTCCATTTAAAGCAACTTAAACTTACTGAAAAAATTAGTGGTTCATCGATAATAATGATTACAGCTAACCTTAATAATTTAATCCAAAGTTGCACCATTAAAATTAATAAAAGTGACATTTCAATTATTGTTAAACCAGGAGATACGAAATTAATTCATGACTCCACAATTTATTTTTATTGTAAAGAAAACAATATTGACTATAGTGAATTCTTAACCAATTTTTGCCTATCAAATATTAAAGAATGTTTTGATTTTAATTTCGATTATGGAGATAACAATTTAGATGACATTAATAACCATCCTATTTTAATTTATACAATTTTATGTATAACTGCTTACGAACAAAAAATGAAATTAAAAGCTGATTTTCTTGATAACCTATCAGACAGTGAGATACTTTCGTTTATATCATGTTTTTATGAAAACATTTTAAGACTTAGAGATAATAGAAATATTATAAGGGACAGAATAGGCGTATTATATACTATCGGTGATTTAGCTTATTATGCAATTGTGAAAAATGGTGAAATATATTTTGAAATCTATGAAAGATAAGTATTTTCTTTTTAATTAATTGATAAGATTCCAATTTCTACCATACCTGATGTACATCACCCTTGATATACTCTTCATAAACAGACTTTACAAACAACATATTATCCGCACTAATCTGTGGAAGATCAGCTGCCAAAAGATTGTTTTCTGCTTGTGATGGACTTGATGCACCCGGTATCACACAACTTACTGCATCGTACATCAATACCCATTTGATAGCCAAAAGTGCAAGGTTCGTATCTCCGAAATGATCTTTTAATATATTGACTGCTTCTAGACCTTTGTCATAATTGATACCCGAAAATGTTTCTCCTTTGTCAAATGCATCACCGTTGCGATTGAACGTGCGATGATCGTCTGCACCGAAAGTGGTATTGGCGCTGTATGTACCTGTCAAAAGCCCACTTGCTAACGGAACTCTGACAATGATACCTACATTTTTAGCTTTTGCAAGGTCAAAAAACAGTTCTGACGGTCGTTGTCTGAACATGTTGAATATAATCTGAATGGTAGAGACATTTTCGTATTCCATCGCCTTGATGGCTTGTTCCACTTTTTCTACACTCACACCAAGTGCACCGATTTTCCCTTCCACTTTTAGTCTATCAAAAAGATCAAAAACTTCTGGTCTATAATACGTTTCCCAAGGTGGACAGTGCAATTGAATCAAGTCGATATGATCTACGCCAATATTTTGTAAACTGTCTTCTACACTTTTTCGAAGTGCTGTAAGCGTGTAGGAAGTATCAATATGTGGTTGGAATTTTCTGCCACATTTGGTAGCGATATATATCTTCTGTTGGTAAGATTTGACGGCTTTACCTACTGCTTTTTCACTGAGTCCATCACTGTACACATCGGCAGTATCTATAAAATTGATACCATTATCTATGGCTGTTTTTAAGATGGCTTCAGCATTGTTTGGATCAAACGGACTACCCCATTTTCCACCAACTTGCCAAGTGCCGAGACTGATCTCCGAAATATTAAAATTTGTTTTACCTAAGGTTCTGTATATCATGGGATTATTTTATTGCTATTATGAACCGCAAATCTAAAAGAATTTTGTAGTTTTATGACTCATTTAGCCATTAAAATAATACGCCATTGTGGTTGTAAGTATTCTTGTATATTTTATGGTATACAATTACTCCACAAATCATTATCAAACCAATTTAGACCCAACTAATTATGCGATATTTATTTTTTATTACTGGTTTAATGTGCTTTTTTGCTCCAAGAATGCAAGCACAAACTACTACGTTTAATAATCCTATTTTGAAAGGTTTTTATCCTGATCCTAGTATTGTAAGAGTAGGTGCTGATTATTACCTTATCAATTCTACCTTTTCATATTTCCCTGGCATTCCCGTGATGCAAAGCAAAGACCTTAAAAATTGGAAACAAATTGGCAATGTGATAGACCGACCTTCTCAGTTGGACTTCATGGGCGAACCAATGACTCGTGGACTTTTTGCACCTGCCATCAGTTATTACAAAGGTGTGTTTTATGTGACTTGTACAGACATTGACCATGATGGTAATTTTGTAGTCACTGCTACCGACCCTGCTGGACCTTGGAGCGATCCTGTCAAAATACCACAAGTGCGTGGCATCGATCCTTCTTTATATTTTGATAGTACAACAGACAAATCATACATCATTTATAATAGTGATGCTCCCGATAATAAACCACTGTATTCAGGACATCGAACGATCAGAATGTACGAGTTTGATTATAAAAATCTAAAGGTGACAGGCGAAGAAAAACTCTTGGTCAATGGTGGCGTAGATATCTCTACCAAGCCTGTATGGATAGAAGGTCCACACATCATTCAGAAGTTTGGGTGGTATTATTTGTATGCAGCAGAAGGTGGCACATCTGTCAATCATTCACAAGTTGTGTTGCGAAGCAAGGACGTTTGGGGGCCATATATTCCTTATGAAAAAAATCCGATTTTAACACAAAGAGACTTACCCGAAGACCGTCCTAATCCTATCACTTCGGCAGGTCATGCGGATTTGGTTGAAGGACCGAATGGACAGTGGTATGCCGTTTTCCTAGCAGTAAGACCTTATGAAGGTGATTATTACAACACCGGAAGAGAAACATTTTTAGCACCAGTTGAATGGAAAGATGAATGGCCGATCATCAATCCGAATAATAAACTTTTACCCTACTCTTTTACGGAAAATATCAAAGAAGTTAAACAAAAAGGCGCCTTACCACAAAGCGGAAATTTTGATTACACCCTGACATTCGACAGAAAGCTTGATCCTTCCCTTCTCTTTTTACGTACCAAAGATGAATCTTCCTTTTCACTATCAAAACAAAAAGGACTGACTTTAAAACTAAAGCCCGAAACCATTATGGAAATTGGCAATCCTTCCTTTATTGGCAAACGGCAACAACATCTACAAAGTACGACGGATGTCTCTTTGACTTTTGATGCAACATCTGAAAATGAAAAAGCAGGATTGGTCATATTTCAGGATGAAAAACATTTTTACTACTTGTGTAAATCAAAAGTAGGCACGCAACATATGATACAATTATATAGTAGCACAGAAACTTCAACCATGGAATTGTTAGCTCAAACACCTATTACTGCCAAGTCTGTAAAACTAAGAATCCAATCTGAAGGTGACAAATACAGTTTTTATTATGCAACTAAAGGAAATAAATTTAATGTTCTAAAATCCGAAGTAGATGGGAAGTTTTTGAGTACCAAAACGGCAGGTGGATTTATAGGTTGTATTTATGGTATGTATGCGACTTCATCAGGTCAACCAAGTGCGAATGAAGCTTCGTTTAAGTTTTTGAGATATGCAGGGGATGATGCTGTTTATAAATAATTTTAGTAGAATGAATACCAAGAGTAAATACTTTCTATCTTTCCTACTTTACTTACTGTTACCACTTAGTTTGATTTCCCAAAAAGCAAGCAGCGACAATGGTGATGGATCCTATACCAATCCGTTGATTCCTGCTGATTTTCCCGATCCTGATGTTATTTTTGTGGACGGAACCTATTATATGGTGAGTACTACGATGTTTGTTTTTCCGGGCGTTACGGTCTTACAATCAAAAGATTTGGTCAATTGGGAGTATTGTAGCAATGCCGTGCCGAGATTTGATTTTAGTCCTTGTTTTGATCTCAATGGTTGTCACCGATATAGCCATGGTCAATGGGCGACTAGCATGCGATACCACAATGGGAAGTTTCTTTTATTATTTATTACCCTAGATGAAGGAGGTTTTCTTTGCACTAGTGAAAAAGCAGAAGGACCTTGGGAAATTAAAAAACTGCCTAAAGGCTTTTACGATCCAGGAATGTTTTTTGATGATGATGGTCGCAATTATGTCGTGCATGGATATTCAGATATCTTGGTAACGGAAGTGAATGAAAATTTTGAAGCTGTGGCTAAAGATTCTTTAGTTTTCAGAGGCAACATTCGCCAAGGCTTGGAAGGCGCACACGAATATAAAATCAATGGTTATTATTTTTTATATTGTACTTATGGTGGCCTAGATGGCATTCAGGTAGCGTTGAGATCAAGAAATATTTATGGACCTTACGAACAAAAAATCGTCATCAGTGATTCGACAGCAGGTATTAATTTTGGTATTCATCAAGGCGCATTGATACAAACCCAAGCAGGAGAATGGTGGACAGTACTATTTGTTGATAGTGGACCATTCGGTAGATTCCCGTCTTTACAACCTGTCACTTGGGTGGATGATTGGCCGATGGTAGGTGTCGATGGCATGGGTGTAATCACGCACAAAAAACCTAATGTTGGGGCTATTCATGATCTCAAAACCTTACCGAGGTCTGATGAGTTTGATGTAAGTACTCTTGGAAAACAATGGGGATGGAACCACAATCCTGATTCACTACATTGGTCATTAACTGAAAATCCAGGTTTTCTTAGAATCAAGACCAATACTATAGTCTCTAATCTGCGCGAAGCTAGAAATATGCTGACGCAACGACTCTTTGCCAATTATGAGCCATCCATCCCAACTATAATCACAACAAAACTGGATGTCAGTCATATCAAAGAAGGTGATGTCACAGGATTGGCTATTTTTCAAGATCCTTATGCATTTATAGCAATAACGAAACGAGATGGGAAAAAATATGTAGAAATGATTAATAATGGCATCGTCATAGCATCTTTAAAAATCAATAAAGACATCATTTATCTTCGGGCAACGGCATCCAACCAAAGTGCTTTGGCGAGTTTTTCTTATAGTTTGGATAATCAACATTTTCAAAATATTGGCGACTCCTTGGAGATGAAATTCAACCTAAAAGTTTTCACTGGCAATAAAGTCGGACTATTTAATTATGCAAAGAAAGTATCTGGTGGTTATGTTGATTTTGACTGGTGTAGGATGGAATGAAGAAATGAGATGTAATGTCCCAATCTCTAAACTTTCATTAGATTGCCATCATTCTTCAGCTTTATTTTAGTTTTTCATTGTTAAATTAGATACAAACTCAGTAAACTATTTAATTCAAGCCCTTCAGGCTTGTTTTTTAGTCATTTTTACCGTAGGTTACACCTACGGTTATTCAAATTAAAGCCTATTCAGGCTTGGTAATAACTGATGATTCAAATCTAACAAAGTAGTTTAAGTCTAAAAATCAAACAACCTCCAAGCTATATTTCCTTTTGTAGTCATTGGGCGACAATCCTGTAAATTTTCTGAAGACTTCTCTGAATGCTTTGGTATCAGAATAGCCGACTTCATACATGATTTCATTTATGGTTTTTCTGCTCAACTCTAAGTTTCGTTTAGCAGCTTCAATTTTGACTCTTTGTATATATTCCAAAGGTGTATTTCCGGTCGCTTTGAAAAATCTACGATCAAAATTCCTTCGTGCAACTGCAAATGTATCACAGATGACATCTACAGATATTTTTTTACCCACATTATTTTCTATGAATTCTTGAGCATCTTTTACAACTTCATCATTATGCGATTTTTGATTACTGAATATGATGAATTCAGATTGCGCTTGTCGACTGATGTCTATCTGGAATATTTTGGCACATTGGAGTGCAAGCTGCCTATCATAAAATTTTTCTATAAGATACAATAGCAAATTGAGAAAAGAATATGCTCCGCCATTGGTATAAATCCCGTTTTCATCCGTGATCAGTTTGTCTTCTAATAAGTTTATCTCCGGATATCTTGCTCGAAAAGTCTCCGCTAAAGACCAATGCGTAGCACAGTTTTTGCCATCTAAGATTCCTGAAGCAGCAAGAATAAATGCTCCTGTACACATACTCGCGATCTCTGACCCTTGTTTATATTGTACGGATATCCAATCCAATAAAGTTCTATTTTCTGCTATAAAATCAATCTTTGCTTTATTGATGGATGGAACAATAATGACATCTGAAAAAGGCAAATCCTTGATTAGGATATCAGGTTTCACAGCAAACATTCCGTTGGTGATCTCTTGATTTGCACTCACTCCTGCGATAGAAACAGTAAATAACTGTTTATTACCGCGTCCTTGCCAAATATCATTCGCAATGCTTAATATTTCATAACTACCTACCAAACAGGCCATAGTAGTAAGATTACTGTATCCTTCAGGAATGACCAAGGTGATGCGCTTCATAGCATTATTTATTTGTTTAAAAAGTAAAAATGGTTACGTATGGCATTGATATGAAAAGTATATTACCAACCACAAAATTAATGTATATTCTTGTCCTAAACAACCCTTAAATATGGCTAAATGACACCCCTTCAATATCACTTTTGTATG
>JBGSOH010000440.1:0-12665 GCA_041739205.1 Saprospiraceae bacterium | reverse complement strand
GGACTCAATCTTTTAAAATTTATTTTGTTAAAAGCCACTTTTCTAAAGGTAAAATTAGTCTTTTAGTTGACAAAACTAACTTTTCACAGCCTTATCAACCAATCAACCTATTCTTACAGATGTCATACTCAATGAACCAGCAAGCATTTTGTCATTAAACAGACTTAACTCATCTTTTTTACTTTTAAGACCTAAAGTATATATCAAAGGTAGGTAATGTTCTGGTGTAGGAATAGCTAATTTAAACGCTTTCCCTTGTTTATCATATTCTACAATAGACTTAAAATTGCCATCGCCTAACCAATTATTAATTTTGGATCTGACTTCAATCGCCCAGTCAAAACCATAGTTATCTTTATTAAAGTTTGCGAAATCTACCAAACCCAAATTATGAACAATATTTCCTGATCCAATAATCATGATACCTTTATCACGCAATTCATTCAGTTTTGCAGCCAATTCAAAATGATATGCAGCAGATTTAGTATAATCAATACTCATCTGTATGACTGGAACATCTGCATTCGGATATAAATGTTTTATCACCGTCCAAGCACCATGATCTAATCCCCAATTTTCATCAAGTTCTACTTCCAATGGCTTCAGGATTGCGGCCGTGTCTTTTGCTAAAGTCGGACTGCCTTTCGCGGGATATTGAACATCAAATAACGCTTGTGGAAAACCGCCGAAATCATGAATCGTGCGTGGCATTTCCATAGCTGTGACCTTTGTACCACGAGTGAACCAATGTGCTGATATACAAAGTATTGCCTTGGGTTTCGGAAGTTGTGATGCTACCTTGCGAAAGCCAGTTACAAATTCATTTTCTTCTATAGCATTCATAGGACTACCATGTCCCAAAAACAAAACTGGCATTCTTTCTGAAGAAGGCAATTCATCTGAGAGTTGTTGCAAATGTGACAAACTTCCCATACTAACAGCTAAAGTGGAAACTCCCAAAATTTTTACAAATGTTTTTCGTTGCATCAGAATAAAAAATGCTTGCTAATAAAAGGAATATAACAAATCAACCAATTAAATAGTTGTTGCAACAAATGAATTGATAAAGAGATACCACTTCCTAAATATCTCGATAAATTAAATTTTCATATCTTTGCCGATTCAAGCAGCAATCATTGTATACCAACTTTTATTTTAGAATCATGAGTTTAATCCTTATTGTCATTTCGGCGATATTGGTTAGTAATCTGATTTTATTGGGTATAGCTTCGATATTTAATGTGACTATTGAGTCTGAAAACGACCTAATGGCGCTTTTAAAAGACGAAAATAATATCGGGTATGTTAAATCTTATGTTGCGATCAATCATATTTTGATATTCATCATTAGCCCTTTGATATTTCTAATGATATTCTATAGAAATCGTGTCGTTTCCTATCTTACATTAAGCCATTTTCACCCATCTTTATTACTTTTGTTTCCTTTGGCATTATTCAGTTTGTATCCTTTAATGGGATTTTTGTCTTTCTATATAGAGCAAATAGAATTACCTGATTTTCTTGACAACATGGACAAAAGCTCTATGGAATCACTGGGAGAACTTTTAAAAATGACTTCCATTCAAGATCTACTTATAAATATAGTCATCATTGGTATCATCCCTGGCATAGGAGAAGAGTTACTTTTCAGAGGAGTCATTCAAAAAGAAATAAGTAAAAAACTTATAAACCCTCACGTTGCAATATTTATTACAGCATTTTTATTTAGTGCTTTTCATTTTCAAGTAGCAGGATTTATACCTAAGCTAATGATAGGACTAGTGCTTGGTTATGCTTACTTTTTGTCAGGAAGTCTTATACTTCCTATGATTATCCACTCATTAAATAATATATTTCTGACAACAAGTTTATTTGCAGCAGGTGGAAAAATACAAACGCAAGACATTCAATCAGAAAATGTGCCAATTGCCGCAGTCCTTTTTTCACTGATATTATTTGCAACACTAACGTACCTGATACTTTCTATTACAAAACCTAATTTACAACAAAATGAATAAAAATCAGGTATTAAGACAAAGAACAATGACAGCTATTGTGTTTGGTGCCATTGTATTGACACTACTGTTATCAGGTAAGCTTGGTGCTATTATTTTATTTGTAACTATAGCTATTGCATGTTCATATGAGTATGTCAGAATGGTATTTTTCAAAAACAACAATAGACTTTTGATTTCTGTGTCACTCACATTTGTGGCGATAGCATTAATATCTTCTTTTCATCCTGAGAGTTCTTTATTTTATGGCTTGGTCCTAGTTAGTTGTGTTGCTATGATAGTAGGTATAATGCATTTATTCATACCGTTTATTAACCATAAAAAAACATTTTGGTTAGTAAGTATTTGTTATTTTGGATTGCCTTTAGGTTTGATTATTTCATACGTTTATCATACAGATGTTTACCCTAAATACCTTACTATCATATTGATATCTATGATATGGGTGAGTGACACTTTTGCATATCTATTCGGATCAAGGATAGGTAGAACTAAACTTTTGGAGCGTATTTCTCCTAAAAAAACGTGGGAAGGGTTTATTGGAGGTGGTGTCGGCACTTATATTTTGGGCTACATATTCTCAAGATACTTTGACCAATTACCGCTTATGTTCTGGATGCTGACAGCAACTGTTGTATGGATAATAGGTACATTCGGAGACTTGGTAGAGTCTTCTATTAAAAGAAAATATGATGTAAAAGACTCTGGAAAGCTACTGCCAGGTCATGGCGGAATTTTCGATAGATTCGATAGTTTTATATATATTCTACCATTTATATTATTTTTGCTGCTCGAATTCAAATTTTAATCAAAAATCAACATAGAATCACAACCAACGCAATATCATGACAATACATAAAGAAGGATATCCTACGCTACTAATAGGTTTTGTAGTATTAAGCATTATCAACATCTCCATCTATTATTTTTTGGGTTCATTTTCCACCATATTTTTAATATTGAGTGTTAGTTTTTATCTATTTCTGGTATCATTTTTCAGAAAACCGAATAGAGATGTTGTTAGTATTGATAACAATATCCTCCTATCTCCATGTGATGGAAAAGTAGTTGTGATAGAAAAAGTATATGAGCCAGAATTTTTACAGAGTGAGTGTATGCAAGTTTCTATTTTTATGTCACCACTTAATGTACATATCAATTGGTTTCCAACGGATGCACTAGTGACTTATTCAAAATATCACCCAGGAAAATACCTTGCTGCTTGGAATCCCAAAGCGTCTACAGAAAACGAACGAACTACGGTTTGTTATGATATTTATGGAAAACAAGTTTTGCTTCGTCAGGTAGCAGGAGCATTGGCAAGACGTATAGTTTGTTATGCAACCGCTGGTAAATCTTATAGACAAGGAGACGAAATGGGATTTATTAAATTTGGCTCTCGAATAGACTTATACCTACCTTTAGACACAGATATCCAAGTAAAAATGGGCGAAGTAGTAGAAGGTAATCGATCAACAATAGCTAAACTAAAACCATAAATTTATAAAAATTAGACTGAGATATTAGTTCCATATAATTGAAATTACACGAAATGGATTATGTAAATCGTAAAACAATTTTATAAAAAATTGACTTTTAAATGTTAAATTGTGGTCTTGTAAGCAATGTAAATCATATTTAAAAGTTCAATGAAATGAAAATAACACGTGTAGATAGATGGATAGTCAATCCGTTACAACGTTTTATAAACAATAGTACGACGAGTGGAATTGTATTATTTTCGTCAGCTTTATTGGCTATTATTATTTCAAATTCTCCTTGGTCAGAACAGTTCCACCATTTTTGGGAAACTCACTTTACGATAGGATTTGATGGACATGAAATTGACAAAAGTCTGCATCACTGGATAAATGATGGTTTGATGGCAATTTTCTTTTTTGTAGTAGGACTTGAATTGAAAAGGGAAATCATAGCAGGCGAACTAAGAGATCCCAAAAATGCTATCCTTCCAATAAGCGCTGCAATAGGTGGAATGGTCTGTCCAGCAATAATATATCTTATGTTTAATTCGGAAGGAGCCACTACTTCTGGATGGGGAATTCCTATGGCTACCGATATTGCATTTGCCTTAGGTGTATTATATTTATTAGGAGATAAAGTGCCAATTTCGCTAAAAGTGTTTCTTACTGCTCTCGCTATTGTAGATGATATTGGAGCCGTGTTAGTTATAGCTTTCTTTTATACTTCAGATATCAATTTTGCGAGTCTTGCCACAGGTGGTGTATTTATGGTAGTCCTGATTGTTTCAAACATTATTGGTGTGAGAAACTCCCTTTATTATGCGATTATTGGTATAGGCGGACTGTGGCTCGCTTTTCTTATGTCGGGCGTACACGCTACAATTGCAGCAGTGCTAGCGGCTATGACGATACCCGCCGATGTAAAAATTTCGGAAATAGAATATATTAAAAAGATGCATCTATTAGTTACAAAATTTGATAATGCCACACCCAATGATGTAGCAACCGTTACCAATAAACAACTTCATATTGTAGAAGATATTATTAGCTATTCAAAAGGCGCCCTAACACCATTACAAAGACTTGAACATAATCTTCACCCATTTGTAGCATTTGTGATACTACCTATTTTTGCATTTAGTAATGCGGGCGTCACTTTTTCTGGCGATATATTAGGCCAAATGTCCAGTCCTGTTTTTACTGGAGTATTTTTTGGTCTGCTACTAGGAAAAGTATTGGGTGTATTTGGCCTTGTAATGCTATTGCTAAAACTGAAGTGGGTCAAATTACCTGTAGGAATGAATAACCTTCATTTATTGGGAGCAGGTTTTCTAGCTTCTATAGGATTTACGATGTCGATCTTTATAGGTGGACTTGCTTTTACGGATCCAATGTATATTTTTGAAGCAAAAATGGGCGTTTTGTTCGCTTCAGTTATTGCTAGCATCATAGGTTTTCAAATCATCAAATATGCAAACAAAGTAGCTAGTAAAAATTGATTTATACATCACTAATGTTATAACTAAAATAAATAAAAAAGCCAACAAATGACCGTTAAATCATCTGTTGGCTCTCATTATTCAAAATTTAATTTCTTTTATTGTTTCACTACTTTTCTTGTGACATTTTTGCCACCAATATGCATTTGGAAATAATAAATACCTGATGGTAATTGGCTAAAATCAATGTATGATTTTTCATTTCCTCTTACCGTACCTGTCAATACCGTTGTACCATTTGCATTCAGAACTTGATATGTCTGTGGTGTATCATCACTGGATATGTATGATAGTGTAGCCAACATTGACACTGGATTAGGGTGGATTTCGAATGAAGCTTCATGTGCATTTCTGAGTGACACGACACCTAGTTGAGATGATTTTCCATCAAGGTCGTATTGAACAAGTTTTACATAACTGACACCATCAAATGGATTCTCACACTCTACATAGTAATTATGTGTTTGGTTATGGTTGCCTATAGAAAATGATCTTGCTGCTGCTTTATAATCTCTCCCATCTTTAGAAATCAATACTTCAAAATAATGATTATTGACTTCACTTGATGTAGTCCAACTCACTCCACACACAAGGTCACCGACCCAATTTGCTTTAAGATTGGTCAATTTGACTGGTAGTGGTGAGAATAATTTTTCTACAAAATCTTGATTTACCGCATTAAAATTACTCGATGTTAAGTCGACTGTGATAATATTATCATTTGCTCCATCGATATCTCCTACACTCTCGTAACCTTCAGGATTATCTTGTGAAATCACATATCTCCCCAATGGTAAAAAAGGAAAACTATACGCCCCATCAAGCCCTGTGATGACCTCCATCAAATCTCCTGATTTATTGTAGACTGGCTTACCATCACTATCTAAAAGTGTAATGAGCGAACCAGAAAGTGGTTGATTTGTCAGCTCTTCGATTACAATACCTGCGATCGTTCCATAAGCCTCGCTAAAATCAAATTCTGAAATTCTGACTGCGTGACTATTGCTCAAACCATCATCTTCTGGCCCATTAGATAGGCATATGTCAAATTTTTCTACAGGGACCTTACTGGAAATAAGGATTGCCCCAGAAGAATCTGTGTGTAGGACATCACCATTTGTATTAGGTACAAAAGTCGCTTTTACATTTTGATCTTTAATACCAAAAGTTGGCTTACTGTTTAATGGCAAAATATCCATCTTCACTCTACCTGTATCATTAAATCCAAAAATATTTAGATTATCTTGGAAGGTACTCAGGTTATTTGGTGTGGACTGAAGCATGTCAATATCCCAAATATTAAATTTACTTAAGACAATAGGTTTTGAAAATTCAAAACTTAGACACACATCTTGATTCGCCGCAGTAGAAGTAATCTGAAAAGATAAACTACCTCTCCCAAAAAAACTGTGAGACTGGGTATAATCTCCATAGTCACTAGGATTTTTTGTGGTTGTGTTTTTACGATGTGGATCTACCATTTTGACGGTAACATCTACACCATTTAAATTAGTATAGGTCTTAAGGGTGTCATCAATAGCCCACACAGCTCTATTCCCTGTAAACGCACCTTCCCATGTAAACTTTGATGTAGGGAAAGGCGATACTTGCGCAAACATAACAGATGTTAAGAATGCACACAATACGATTAAAAAGATTCTATTCAACATAACAAGGGTATTAAAAACAATTTCAAATAATAAAAATATTTAATATGTATTTTTAATTACTGCGAATTTCATACCAAATAGAGCTATATAAAAAATAAAATGTAATTTATCTTACAAAATAAACATATATCATTAATTATCAATATTTTAAAAAACAAATAATAATTTAATACAATATTATAAACTACCCACTATTGACAATATTATCTGACCTTTTGTCTTTTAAACCTTTTTTATTCTTTCTCTCATATTGGCAAAAAAGATGAGTCTTTCTTTTTCACCTGCATTGGTGATGAAGGTAGAGATCTTTCTGATGTTCTCGAAAAATCTAAATTAATTGTCTATCATATACTTTGCTTAAGCCTTTATTGATACAATAGAAATCTAAACATTATTTTTCCATTAAAATTGTATGACGACAAATTCAAAATTGTACTAGAAAGAAAGTGATGGATCATTTTTTGATATCACATCTTCACCCACCTACCATACCATTGCTGCCCATTTTTATCATTACATCTCACTAAATAAGTTGCGGATGGCAATCCCTCAATCTTTATATCACTAATAACATCATTTCGAGATTGGAAATGTCATTTGTAGATCGGTGTTATATGTCAAAGGTCACCATCAATCTATACCCAAAAACTTATGCGTTTGAATACTCAGTTTCCAGTTAGGATGTTGTTTGCAATAATCGATGGTTTGTTTTATATGTTCCGCTTGGTTTTGATCATCAAGTGGTTGTAAGTAGAAATGGTCAAAATCTAGTGCTTCGTAATCGGAAGGCGTATTTTCTATTTGTGGATATACCAATTTCAACTCATTTCCTTTGGTGATGATGATATCTGTATTTGCCTTGGGACTGACACATATCCAGTCTATTCCATCCGATTGTCGAAGTTTGTAACTTCGATATCCTATTTTTAGCATTTGTAATGCGTATTCCTCCCTGTCCAAAGTTTGAATCAAACAATCACCATAATCAAATAAATCACAAAAATCATAGTTCAGCCAAATGACGAATTGCAGATTGGGCTATTTTTTTCATCAAATGAATTCTACCTATCATACTGATTATAAATGACTTGCAAATTCTAAATTATGAAAAAAAAAAAAATGAACTCCTTTTCTTAAAAAGTTAAAAAAATATTTGACTTTTAAATTAGAAAGTCTTATCTTTGGATTGCTTTTAATGGTGAAGGATATAAAGTGAATGAATTTATGTAAAGGTACGCCATTAAAACTACATAACCTGTTGAGAAATAAGTTGGGTGTTTTGTAAGATTAATTATTGATTTTATTTTTAATTAATTTCATGAAGCAAAATGAAAAGCTTTAAGAGAAAGATGATTTGAAAAAATCACTGTTTATTTATAAGTTTTGTTAACGACCTTCTATTTGATAAGATATGAAGTTACAACTATACTTTTAAAAACAATCTTTTTTATTAGCTTAAAGTAAACAAAAAAGTAAGATGATTTTAGCAATCAGCTTGCATTGTATGATATTATAACTTGGTAAAAGTATCTGGTTGTGCTTTATTTAAGAAGTATTCATGTTTTCAACAGAACATAATTTAAGTAAGACCTTTTTTTGACCATTTAAAATTATAACAACAAAAAAAAGTATATCTAAACTAAACCCAAAGGACGACCGGTCTCAGGAGACCCTACCTTGCAGCTATTTTATTTTATTACATGCCAAATCGATACAAAATAAAAAAGAGCCTACTTTGGCCCATTTCGTGAAAAATGGAGTAAGCTCCCGTACCGATGTGCTCGGTGAGACAAAGGTAGGATTTCTTTTTTGAATTGTGTAGTGAATTTGGATAGGTATTTTGATATCAAATAGTGATATCAATTTTTGTATTCATTTTATTTATTTTATTTTAACAGTTCAAAAAACATTTAACATGAACAGATTTAGAAAATCAAGTTTTGCAAAGATTACTTCAATAATTTTAGCATTTATAATTTTTACAACCAGTTGCAGCGATACACTCCTAAATGACCAGTTACCGCAATCAACAAACGCTCTAAACAATTGCGATAAGCCTTTTTATGGTATTGATAATTATGATGAAGGAGCGCACATTATAGAAAATTTTATTTACGTAGAAAACGACTATAATTTAAAAAATTCATTAGACACTAAAGAAAAATATTATGAACATTATTTGAATCATAGTTCTGATAATCAATCAGCGATTGATGCATTTGCTTTACATTCATCTAAATACAAACAATTAGGACATGATGGGTATCTAAATTATGCAACAAATCAAGGTATAATATCGGAAAATGTAAGAAATTATATGAGCAATTTTAAATTTCAGCTTGATGCATTTATTAATAATACTCATCCGTCATTTGAAGCATTTAAAGGCTATATTGAAAATAAAGGTCTTGAATTAAACTCCAACACATTACTTTGTGATTATGATAAATATGTAGTAAAGGTTTATCATGTAACGCTATTAGGAATAGGGAAATATATTTATGGCACCCAATTTACGAATAGTTCAAGATCTTGTGATAACTTTTGGCAAAAGCTTATTTGTGGCTTGTCTGGAACCACGGTTGGAGTTGTAGTAGGAACAGCGGTTGGAGCTTGGAAATGGGTAAAAAGTATTTTTACTGGAAAGAAAGATGGTAAAGAAGTAAATTTAATAGAAGCTTTATACCAAGTATATAAAATTTCAGTTGATGTATGGGAAGTAGGTACTTCTTTTTATGATTGGTGTTGTGATACGATTTCTGGGTCTGGAATAGAAAAGTGTGGAGATCCAACAGGTTGTTGGTACACAAGTTCAGCTTGTAATAATTATGATATAAATGTAGTAGGTCCTGGTCTTTATACTATTACAAATTGGAATAATGGGAATACTAATCCAGCATCAACAATCACTCCAACTCCACGATTGAATGTTACAATTCCAAATGTTCAATTACAATCAATAATACAAGGGACAGTCTTATGTACTGACGAAGATGGAAATAGTACAAGACCTTTTCAGTTTGTAAGAAATATAGGTCAGTACTATCCTTTGGCTACTCCTTTTTGGGCTGTAAGCCCTCCAACAAATGCAACTGTCAATCAATCATTTCAGGTTATTGTAGGAAATCCACCACAAAGTGGAGATTTGTATACGATGAGCTTATCAAGTAGTTGGGGGTATAGTTTTAATCCAATTACCGGTGGGATGTTTTATTTTAAAGCTTTGGTAGCAGGTCAATATTGGGTGGAAATCACCTATACAAGCATCTGTACTGGAGAGCAAAAAAAGACAGGTCAATGGGTATACATCCAATAAATAAATATTAGTGTTTATATAATTTGGTGCATGATATATTTCATCTTCATGCACCAAATTTTAAAAACTGTTCTCATTTAAATATTTTTTATTATGCAAGTTACTTGGATTTATTTTAATTTTATAATAGCTTTATGCTTATGCTCAAGTTGTTCAAAAACTGCATCCGAAGAAGGTTTTGACAATTATAAAAATCGTTTATTAAAAATTGCAGAGATAGAATGCCAAGGTGCCCAATCAGAACATTTCATAGATGCTATAATTGATGGGAAGAAATACTGTAGGAATACTAATGATTCTATAAAAAATCAAATTTATTTGTTTAATAGCTTTACAACATCGACACCCAACTCAAACCAAGGAAACGTAATCGAAGGTAGTGAATATACAACCATAACATTTAGCATTTTCGATGGGTATAAATTAAATCATAAAAATGAATATCTATATTTTGTTTCCCCAAATTATCCACCTGAGAGCTCAATGTTAGATATTGCCAACCAAGTATTTGTCCAAGGAAAAAAATGGCCTGTTTCTGGAAATACCGACAATAAAATCGATATTAAAATAAGGTATGAAATAGGAGATGCAAGAAATGGCTTTAATTCTTTTTATAGAGCAAGTACAGAATTTGGATTACAAAAAAATGCATTCTTAATATTCAATAAAGTCACTACCACAAGGGAAAATAACTTTGTAATTTTCGACATCGAATGTAGTTTTGAAGCGGACTTATATACTGACAATGAAATATATCCATATTCGAATTTATGGGGCGAAATTAGAGCTGGAAAAATGAAAGCAAGATTTATTGTAAATTTATAACTCTTTCCTTATGAAATATTTGTTTTCAGTTTTTATTATGATTCTACCATGCATTATATATAGCCAAATTTCTATTGGTATCTTTAAATCGGGTGATCATTTAGTTATGAATAATACTCCAACAATATCATGGAGTATTAGAAAAGGAAATTCAAGCGGACTATGGCTAACTCACCCAATAAGTAAAAATTTAGAAATAGGCGGAATTGTTAGATTTGGAGAATTTGATTTACTAAGACCTGACAATTCTTACAATTTAAAATACACCACTGTAGGTATAGCTCTATCTGATTCACGATTTATTTGGAAGAGATTCAGATCTGATTCAAAGATTTATTCGTTTCTGAGAAATTTTGACACTGAATTATTTTCATCATCATTGGTCGTTGATGATATTAATTATGGCGTCGGTTTAAATGTTGGTATTCATAACAACTTTTATAAAAATTGGGATTTAGGTATAAGCGTAACAAAAGAATGGGACTTATTACGGGGTGCAATAGATTCTGATGAAATAACACAGAAAGACAAATTCATAAAATTAACAATTACATCATTTTCGATAGAATTAAAATATAGATTTAAGAAAAGTCCTAACCCTTGAATCAAAACATACATAATTCGTTAAAACAATAGAATTATTTAACTTAGATATTGACTACACGAAATGAGTTTTATATAGCATTACACAATTACCTAAACATCACATCTTCAACTAGTTGTCTCAGACTACATTGTTATCCCAAAAATCTAAATAATCATCATCAATCTATACCCAAAAATTTGTGGGTTTGAATACTCAATTTCCAGTTAGGGTGTTGTTTACAATAATCGATGGTTTGTTTTATATGTTCTTTTTGGTTTTGATCATCAAGTGGCTGCAAGTAGAAATGATCAAAACCAAATGACTCATAATTGGATGGCGTATTTTCTTTTTGTGGATAAACCAATTTTAACTCATGTCCTTTGGTAATGATGATATCTGTATTTGCTTTGGGACTTACACAAATCCAGTCTATTCCATCTGGTAGCGCTACAGTACCATTGGTCTCGATAGCTATTTCGATACCTTTCTGGTGAAATGTATCGATCAATTCGTCATTCATTTGTAATCCCGGTTCTCCACCTGTACACACGACAAAAACAGGCATATTACTCTCGGGCCAAAGTGAGATCAATAGGTCTGCAAGTGCATCCGCAGTGTACTTCCCACCTAAAACACCATCTGTACCCCAAAAATCTGTGTCGCAAAATTTACATATGGCATTCTCTCTGTCCACTTCCCTACCCGTCCACAAATTACAACCTGCAAAACGACAAAAAACCGCAGGTCTGCCCGTGTGGAAACCTTCGCCTTGTATAGTGTAATATATCTCTTTTATTTTGTACATCTGTAAATTATGAAATGATTGCTGTAGCTTCTATTTCTACTAGCATTTCAGGATTGATCATTGATGAAACTGCAAGCATGGTACTCACAGGTTTTATCTTACTAAAAAATTCGCCATGTGCACGGCCTACTTCTTCCCAATCATTGATATGTTTGAGATAAATTCTCGTACGCACTACATCATCCATACTTGCATCTAGTTGTTTGAGTGCATGCTCGATGATCTGCAAGATATATTTTGTCTGATGATAAGGATCTCCTGTGTGGACAACTTCACCATTTTTGACGGCTGCTGTACCTGCTATTTCTATGGTATTGCCCACCTTGATCGCACGAGAATATCCGATGATATCTTCCCAAATGGCACTCGAACTCAGTTTTGTTTTCATAAACTACTAAATTTAAAAGATGAAGACGAGTGCAAAAGTAGGATTTTTCTTGTATTTATTTGAAATATTATAGATGAGAT
>JBGSOH010000438.1:0-11447 GCA_041739205.1 Saprospiraceae bacterium | reverse complement strand
TTGAAGTGTAAAGGTAGTTAATTACAACCTGAAAATTTACTAATTCTGATTTCCAAAATATAGGTTTGAAGCTAAAAGATAGGATTAAGCTATAAAAAAAGGCAGCCTATCATTACGACAAGCTACCTTTTTAATTTTATTAAAACTAAGACTATTAACCTACTAAAGCTGTGTAAGCATCTGCATTCAATAAACTATCTAATTCTGATGGATTTGTTAATTTGATTTTCACGATCCAACCATCTCCATAAGGATCCTCATTGATAAGTCCTGGATTATCCCCATCGGTCTCATCAAGTTTTCCATTAAATTCAATAATTTCGCCTGACACAGGCATATATAGGTCAGAAGTTGTTTTTACAGCTTCCACTGTACCGAATATTTCATCTTTGGCAATGGTTTCGCCTACAGTTTCTACTTCTACATACACAAGCTCGCCTAGTTCACTCTGAGCAAAATCAGTGATTCCTATGTAAGCATGGTCACCATCTACACGAATCCATTCATGTTCTTTGGTATATTTTAAGTCGCTTGGAAAATTCATTTTGGTATTAATATTTAGTTGTTAGCAATATACTTTTTGAGCCAATCCGTGGTGATTGATTTTGGTCTTTCTAGTGGTAATCCAAGTGCTCTATCCCAACATAGACCTGCACAAACACCCAGTGCTCTAGATACGCCAAATAACACCGTATAATAATTGTATTCTGTCAGACCATAATGAACAAGTAGTGCCCCTGAATGTGCATCTACATTAGGCCATGGATTTTTTACCTTGCCCAAAGCACCAAGTATCTCAGGTACCAATTCGAATAAATCCCATACAATCTGTACGGTAGGGTCGTCTTTGATATTTTCTTCCGCAAATCTCTTTTGTGCAATAAATCTTGGATCTGGCTGTCTTAGTACGGCATGACCATAACCTGGTACAACTTTTCCTTCAGCTAGCGTATCATTGATATATTTTCTGATTTGGTCCTTGCTTGAGTTATTTGTACCCAATTCTTCTACCATTTCGAATATCCATTTAATTACTTCTTGATTAGCAAGTCCATGTAATGGTCCTGCAAGTGCATTCATAGATCCGCTGAATGAATAATAAACATCACTAAGTGTAGAACCAACTAAGTGCATGGTATGTGCCGAAGCATTTCCGCCCTCATGGTCAGCATGAATGGTAAGATAAAGTCTCATTAAGGCAAGAAAATCAGGATTGTCAAATCCTAGCATATGTGCAAAATTTCCACCCCAATCTAATTCAGATTTTGGTGCAATATGCGCGCCATCATGAAATGATCTTCTATAGATGTATGCCGCAACTCTTGGTAATTTTGCAATTAGATTCATAGAATCTTCGTACATCACATCCCAATAGTCATTTTTGCTCATACCTTCTTCGTATTGCTGAGCAAAAATACTTTCAGACTGCATAGCCAACACTGCAATACTAAACTGCGTCATCGGGTGTGTGTCTTTTGGAAGTGCTTCTAGTGTGTCAAACACATGTGAAGGAATATCACTTCTTTTTGCCCACTCAGATGATAGCCAATTTACTTCTTCAAATGTTGGAATCTCGCCAACCATCATCAACCAAAATAAACCTTCTGGTAATGGCTCCTTGCCGTTTGGAACACGTGGTAAAAGATCTCGTAACTGAGGTATATTATAGCCACGGAATCTGATACCTTCTTCAGGATCAAGCGATGATGTATCCCAAATCATACTCCTTACGCTACGCATACCGCCTATGAGTTGTTCTATGGTAACTTCATCTACTTTTTTATCACCATGATCTTTTAAAATACTTTTTATCTCAGCTTTGAGGGCAGCTGATTTTTGGTAAAACTTTTCCTTTAATGGATCCATTGTTCAGGGATTAAATGCTTTAATTGTATTAATGATATATTTAGTAAAACGAATTTGGTTAAAATCCTTAACTTGATCTTGAAATCATGCGCTAAAATACTAAAATATATTTGATTTCAAATTTAAAAATGAAAATTTGAGCAAAAAGTCGATTATTTAAAATGATTTTAATCACTATTTCACTTTAAAAATCAGCTGTTTTATAAAATATAAATTTGATAATATTTATATTTTATAATTATAATTCTATAATATTATATGATATAGAACAAAAAAACTAGTCTGTCACCAATTTATCAAATATTTCTATTGATTTTATAAGTCTAGTACCTGCTTCTGAAGCACCTATTATGGATACTGTTTGAATTAAGTCAGGACCTTGCATAGTACCGCAAATTCCAATTCTCATAATCGGCATTATTTCACCCATTTTGAGTAATTGGTCAGCTATGTACCCCTTGATCACTTGTTCAATTTTTAATGCATCGTTTTCACTAAGATCAATGAGTTTTTGGCCTATCATTTTAATGTGGCTACCGTTTTCCTTTTTATATTTTTTCTTGATGGTTTCGTCATCATAAACATGTGGTGCCTCAAAGAAAAATCTGGCATTTGATATGATTTCATCTGCTTTGTGTACCCTTTCCTTCATCTGACCACATACATCTGCTAGATACTCTATGGACACATGATAATTGGCATCAATGGCTTGATTTTGAATCAAGTAAGCAAGTTTTAGATTGTCAGAATGTATCAAATATTGTTGATTAAACCACTTCGCTTTGTCTATATCAAATCTTGCTCCGGCTTTTACGATTTTTTCGATGCTAAATGCTTCTGATAATTCTTCTATATTAAATAATTCTTGATCATTTCCTGGGCTCCAACCCAACATTGCCAAAAAGTTTAATACTGCATCTGGTAAGTAGCCATCTTCTCTGAATCCCGTAAAGTTATCTTCTTCGTGGTCACTATCCCATGATATTGGAAATACAGGAAATCCAAATTTTGCTCCATCTCTTTTACTCAGTTTGCCTTGACCTGTCGGTTTTAGTATCAGCGGTAAATGTGCAAATTTAGGGGCTGTCCAACCAAAACATCTATACATAAATACATGATGTGGCGTACTCGAAAGCCATTCTTCGCCACGTATGACATGTGTGATTTGCATCAAATGGTCGTCCACAATATTTGCTAGGTGATAAGTGGGCATTCCGTCACCTTTTAAGATCACTTTATCATCAAGCTCCCTGCTATTAAACGCGACGTGTCCTCTGATTTCATCGTCAAAAGCTATGGTTTCATTTGCAGGTATTTTGAGACGTACTGCAATATGCTCTCCAGCTGCAAGAAGTTCAGCAACCTTATCAGCAGGTAATGAAAGACTATTTTTCAATCTAGTTCGCGAATTACTATCATATTTGAACGTTTGATCCGTTTGTCTCATCGTTTCCAGCTCTTCAGGTGTGTCAAAAGCATAGTAAGCATGCCCATCTGCAAGTAATCTATCTGCATACTCCTTGTAAATGGACTTTCTTTCTGATTGTCTGTAAGGCCAAAATTCTCCACCAAAGCCAGGACCTTCTTGTGGTAATAAACCAAACCAAGTTAGGGATTCGATAATATATTCTTCCGCACCAGGTACATATCTTGTTTGATCGGTATCTTCTATACGTAGTATAAAAGTACCATTATTCTTTTTTGCAAAAAGATAATTATAAAGGGCTGTTCTCACGCCACCTATATGTAAAGGTCCTGTCGGACTTGGGGCAAATCTTACTCTCACTGTGCTCATAATGTCTAAAATATTACTTTTTATTAAAAAATTTGTTAATTTTTCTCAAATTTACAAACACAAAGGTCACATTTCTCAAAATGCTACGTTATGTATTATATACGCTTTGAAAATAAGCTGTAAAATTAATCCTAAATGCTGATATCAGCAAAATTATATTATGTACTTAGTAAAAACTCCACCTCTTATTAAAACAATATTTTCCGATTTAGTTTGGAATATTGACACAAATGATAAAAAAGTCTTCATCACATTTGATGATGGCCCCATTCCAGAGTTGACTCCTTGGGTCTTAGATGTATTACAAGATTACGGTTTTACGGCAACTTTCTTTTGTGTAGGAGACAATGTAAAAAAATATCCACATCTACATGATAGAATACTATCTGAAGGCCATTCTGTAGGAAATCACACATTCAACCACCTGAATGGATGGAATACAGACAATGAAGATTACATCAGCAATGTAGCTCTTTGCGATATGTATGTAGCTTCTAACCTATTCAGACCACCTTATGGAAAATTAAAACCAGGTCAATCACAAGTTATAAAACAAGATAAAACCATTGTCATGTGGGATGTTTTGAGTGGCGATTTTGATGTAAATATCTCTGAAGAAAAGTGCCTAAGTAATGTGATGAACAATTATAAACCGGGTTCGATTATTGTTTTTCATGACAATGTGAAGGCAGAAAAAAAGTTAAAATACGTGCTTCCTCTTTTTCTTAAAGAATTGGCTGAAAATGGATTTGTATCCGAAAGTCTTGAATGCCTTGTACCTGCATATGCATAAGTATTTGGTCATCTTTACTTGTTTTTTAAGTCTTTTGTCTACAACTGCTGCACAAAAAGATTGGAAAATAGTATCAGACAAAGATAATATTACTCTTTGGACCAAGGATTTTCCAAATTCAGAAATCAAGCAATTTAAGCTTAAAACAGTTATCAAAGCGGATTTTGAAAAAGCATATAACGTACTCAAGGATGTAGAGCGTATGAATCTTTGGTATGACCGAGTGAGCAGTGTCACTTTACTTAAAAGAAATTCACCAAATGAAGGTATTTATTTGCTTGAATATGGCCTTCCTTTCCCATTTGAAAATAGAATTGCCACCATCCGTGGTGTAATTGATTATAATAAAGATAAAGGGAAAATTACAGTCAATACGAGTTATCATCCTTTTGAAGTGCCAAAAAATAAGTCGGAAATGCTACAAATTAAAACCATTGGTAGTTCTTGGGAAGTCACCAAATTGCCTAATGGTCAAATCGAAATAATCCATTCAGGCCATATGAATCCAGGTGGAAATATACCAAATTGGCTGATTAATGATGGCGTCACATCTGGACCTATCAAAACCATAAAAGCTTTCAAAAAGAGACTGTCATTGTAGCTTCAAAAGTTTACACTTCTGTATCCAACTTTAGGCCAAATTTTTTTGTAAACGAACCTAAATCAGGATTTTTTTCTAGCATGACCATATATCTTTCTCTTTGAGTCATGGCTTGAATAGGTTTGCTTTCTTCAAAATCTGGAAATTGAGATCTATCCACTGTTATATCAAAAATTAAGTCATGTGCTCCGAGTTCATCCCTCAATTTGTCTAGAAGATTGACTTCTTGGATGATCATATCCTTAGATACTTGGGTAGGTACAGTGGCACTTATCGTTTTTTCTTCAAGGCTTAATTTAGCTAGATTCAAAGCAGACTGCACACTTTTAGATGGATTGTGTTCTGAATAATTTCGCCATATTTCATTGACTTGGTCGATATTGAGATTTTTCCTAGCTTCTGCTTTTGTAGCTTCTGCTTGTCTAATACTCTCTCTAATAGCATCTATGCCTGACAGCTTTTTGAAATCAGGTTTGACTGTAACTTCAGGTGTAGGTGTAGAAACAGGAATATGTTCGGGCTTAGATTCCACAACTTGAACTTGTGGTGTTAGTACATTTTGATGCGTATTTTTACTTTCAGATGGTGTAAAAGCAGGATTTGTAGCCGATGGTGACTCCACTTTTGGGTTAGGAACAGGCGTTTCGCTTAAGACATCAGTTTTTTTTTCCTGCGTCGTCCCGCTAAAGATATCTACTTCTAATGCTCTATTCAAAAAAGTGAGCTTACTTAATGCTAACTCCACATTCAACCTCTTGTTTTTAGCTCTGATAAGGTCAATATCGCATTGGTTCAGAATATTGAGACCTGACAGTAAAAATGAAGATTTAGCTAAGTTTGCTTGATGAAAGTACCGTTTTTTAAGATCGTCACTCACTTCTAATATGCTAATAGTAGCAGGAATTTTTGCCACCATCAAATCTCTGAAATGATCAGCAAGTCCTTGCAAAAAATGTTCTGCATCAAACCCTTGTTTGACAATTTCATTCAAAGTGAGCAATACTTCTGAAATATCTTCTCTTAAAAAAGCATCTGTAATTTTGAAATAGTATTCATAATCGAGCAAGTTTAAATTAGCTACCACATCTTTATAAGTGATAACATTGCCTGTAGAACTCGATATTTTGTCAAAAATTGAAAGTGCATCTCTCATCGCACCATCAGCCTTGTTGGCTATGATATGAAGTGCTTCTTCATCTGCTTGGAGACCTTCCTTTTCACATATTTTTTTGAGTTGTGTGACTGCATCCGCAATCTGAATTCTTTTAAAATCAAATATCTGACACCTAGACAAAATCGTTGGAAGTACCTTGTGCTTTTCTGTGGTAGCCAAGATAAAAATAGCGTATGAAGGTGGCTCTTCTAGCGTTTTGAGGAATGCATTAAAGGCCTGAGTTGACAACATATGTACCTCATCTATAATAAACACCTTATACTTTCCTTGTTGAGGTTGGAATCTGACTTGTTCTATTAGCGTCCTGATGTTATCCACACTATTGTTGGATGCAGCATCTAATTCCAATATATTGAAAGATGCATTTTCATTAAAAGCAGTACATGATCCACAAGAATTACAAGCTTCTACCTTATTGATTGGTTGCTCGCAATTTATAATTTTGGCAAGGATACGAGCGCATGTCGTTTTACCTACTCCACGTGGTCCAGTGAATAAAAATGCATGAGCTAAATGGTCCGTTTGCAGGGCATTTTTTAATGTTTTGGCAACGTGATCTTGGCCAATCACTTCATCAAAAGTGGTGGGACGGTATTTACGTGCGGATACTACAAACTTGCTCATATAGTTCAAATATCTTGCAAAAGTAGAAAATATCTTTGGAATCTGTTAGACCTAAATAATCTTATCTAAAATAAAAAGGATGTTTATTTTCCAAATTAATAACAATTTAATTATATTTTGCCTTGTCTTTTACACCAAAATCAATAGTTAAAGCATCTTTATATCAAGTAGTTACAGACCATGTGAGATCTAAGGCCTGATCATCAAGCAATTTCTGACTACCAAAGTCGCGACTTGAATATTTGTTAAAATCATTTTTCCAAAATTTTAAAATATTCAAGATATGTCATGGAATAACTTTCCCGTTTGGGATAAAAATAGACCCGTTTTCTTTCAGCTTGGCTTAGTAATTGCATTATCACTTGCCAATATTATTATCAATTATCACGGAACTAAACCTGATTATTCAGATTATGGTCTAGAAGACGATAATCCTGTGTTTTCTCCTTCCGAAATTAGAACACATCGGATTGCACCAGAGCTGATCAAAAAAGAAATACCCATAATAAAAAAAGTTGATCCACTTATCGCAAAGATCATTACTAGGAATCAACCAGTCATTGCGCCTGTAGAAATTCATCAGCCAAAATTAACCGAAAGTTTTGTAGAAAACTCATTGCCAACAAATATAAATTTACCAGAAGTAGTACTTGTAAAGTCAGAGCCAGATAAAATTCACAGAATCACTGAAAAGATGCCAACATTAGCTTCATGTGAAGGTTTGACTAGTGAAGCTGATAGACGTGTTTGTACGCAAAATGCGATGTTAGAATACATTTACAAACATTTAAAATATCCTGATGTAGCGCGTCAAAATGAAATTGAAGGTACTGTTATTATTTCTTTTGTCGTTGATAAAACAGGAAAATTAAAAGACCTTGAAATCGTCAGAGATATTGGTGCAGGATGTGGCGTAGCAGCATCAAAAGTTATCAAAGGTCTATCAGATTGGTCTCCTGGATACCATAATGATCACGCCGTAAATGTCAAATACACCATTCCTATCAGTTTCAAATTGTCGAGATAATGAGTGATAATCTAAAATCCATACTTTTTATCATCGCCTTAATTGTAATTTCCAATTGGGGAGCAGGATATATGTCATCAATAAAATCAAAGCAGCGAGCGAACTCAAGACTAATTGAATGTGCCAAAATGCGTGCATCTTGTAAAGATAGTTTGTCTGAATATGCAGGAAATAAGAATGTAAAATAAAAAAAGATAGTCAATATTGCTCTTTGTTTAATTTTACGCTTATATTTGCACCCGTTTTGCAAGAAACGCATTTTGGCGTGGTAGCTCAGCTGGTTAGAGCGCGCGATTCATAATCGCGAGGTCGGCGGATCATGCCCGCCTCACGCTACAAAAAAGCCCTTCAGTGTATGCTGTGGGGCTTTTCTGTTTTATACCTAATTCGCAAAAACTAATAAACTTACTGGACAAAAAATCAAAATTTTTAAACCATAAGCATTACACTGTGTTATCTCGCTCAAAATAAAAAGATATCATGGGAAATTTTAAAGTTGGTGACAGAATACCTTCATTTAGTTCGGTTATAGAAGATGGAACAACTATTACAGATAAAAGTATAGCTGGTAAAAAGGTCATATTATTTTTTTATCCAAAAGACGATAGTCCTACCTGTACAAAGGAAGCATGTAACCTTAGAGATAATTACAAAATATTTCAGAAAAAAGGATTCACCATCTTCGGTATTAGTCCCGATAATGACAAAAAACATAAAAAATTTATTGATAAATACGAGTTACCATATTCTTTAATAGCAGATCCTGACAAAACCATTATTAATGCTTTTGGATATTTTGGTAAAAAAATATTTATGGGCAAAGAAGTAGAAGGTGTGTATAGAACCACTATCGCAATAGATGAAAACGGTATCATCACACACATCATTGACAATGTGGTATCTGGAGAACATTCTGCACAACTTTCTGAAGCCCTAGGTTTTTAACAGCTACTTATTAGTTCTTTCAGACTGTAAAATATATTAATACAAATCATTGATTATCTGTTAAATATACCATCTAAGGTTTACTTGAAGATTGTATCATTTATTTACATTTGACCATTGATTTTATAATCCACAAAGTACTTTTGTTGTTCAGAGTTTATCTCAACAAATTTCAAAAGTATATGTCTACAGAAAAAATATTTATATTTGATACGACTTTACGTGATGGTGAACAAGTACCGGGTTGCAAATTACGTAAAGAACAAAAATTGACCATCGCTCGTCAGCTTGATGCCTTCGGAGTAGATGTCATTGAAGCAGGCTTCCCCATATCAAGTCCAGGTGATTTCGAAGCTGTAAAAGAAGTAGCAGCAGTAGTTAAAAATGCCACAGTTTGTGCTTTGTCTAGAGCCGTAGTCAAAGATATTGAAGTAGCTGCTGAAGCTGTCAAATATGCCAAATACCCAAGGATACACACTGGAATAGGTACTTCCGACAGCCACGTAAAATTTAAACTTAATACCACAAGAGAAGACATCATAGAAAGAGCTGTAAGTGCTGTAAAACTCGCTAAATCATTCGTAGAAGATGTTGAGTTTTATGCAGAAGATGCAGGCCGAACTGACAATGCTTTTTTAGCCCAAGTGTGTGAAGCCGTCATTAAAGCAGGAGCGACTGTCCTTAATATTCCTGACACGACAGGATATTGTTTACCACATGAATACGGTGAAAAAATTGCTTATCTGCGAGATAATGTCAATGGTATTCACAAAGCCATCTTATCTACACATTGTCATAATGATCTTGGTATGGCTACTGCAAATTCAATTGCTGGTATAGAAAATGGTGCTAGACAAGTAGAATGTACCATAAATGGCATAGGAGAAAGAGCAGGAAATACGGCGCTCGAAGAAGTAGTTATGATTCTCAAACAAAGATTTGGACAACGTTATCATGCTAATGTCCACACGCCTATGTTGAAATCCATGAGTTTGCTTGTTTCTGAGACCATGGGAATGCCTGTTCAGGCTAACAAAGCTATCATCGGTGCTAATGCTTTTGCACATTCTTCTGGAATTCATCAAGATGGTGTCATAAAACATAGAGAAACCTATGAAATCATCGATCCTGCAGACGTTGGTGTAGACCAATCATCCATAGTTCTTACAGCTCGTTCAGGTAGAGCAGCACTTGCGTACAGATTTAAGGAACTAGGACACCACCTTACTAAAGACGAACTAGACATTGCTTACAAATATTTTGTAATTCTAGCAGATCAACAAAAAGAAGTAGTAGATTCAGACCTTGAAGTTTTGTTTCAAGAAAAAGTCTATGCGTTGGCTTAATAATTGTACCTTTTATTTCAAATCCACATTTAAATTTATAAAGTGACTTTATTCGAAAAAATATGGAATGCCCATATCGTCCGTGCCATTGATAAAAACAGGGATGTAATATATATAGACAAACATTTGATTCACGAAGTGACGAGTCCACAAGCATTTGATGGACTAAGATCACGTGGTTTAGGTATTTTTCGCAAAGAAAGAATCTTGGCTACAGCAGATCACAATGTACCCACATTGAACCAACATTTACCCATAGAAGAACCTTTAAGTAGGCTTCAAGTAGAAAAATTGACCCAAAACTGTACAGAGTTTGATGTCGAACTCTATGGTCTTGGTCATGAATATCAAGGTATTGTACACGTCATCGGACCAGAACTTGGCATCACCTTACCAGGCATGACCATAGTTTGTGGAGATAGTCACACTAGTACACATGGTGCATTTGGAAATATTGCTTTCGGTATCGGAACGAGTCAAGTAGAGCAAGTCATGGCCACACAATGCTTAATTCTAGAAAGGCCGAAAACCATGAGAATAAATGTCAATGGCAAATTAGGAAAAGGTGTTTCTGCTAAAGATATTATTCTATACATTATCGCAAAATTAACTGCTGCAGGTGGTACTGGCTACTTCGTAGAATATGCTGGTGAAGCCATCCAATCATTATCCATAGAAGCACGTATGACTATTTGCAATATGAGTATCGAGATGGGTGCTCGCGGTGGAATGATTGCACCTGATGATGTGACTTCTGAATATATTAAAGGTAGAAAATTTGCTCCAAGTGGTACAAGATGGGAAGAAGCACTTGCCTATTGGAAAACCTTATATTCAGATGCTGATGCAGTTTTTGATGCTGAATTTACTTTTGATGCGGCTGATATAGCTCCTATGGTAACTTACGGTACCAATCCTGGTATGGGCATGCGTATATCGGACACGATTTCATTAGATAATAATTCAGAATCTAACATCAAGTCTTTGGCATACATGGGTATGACGGCTGGAGAATCTATGATAGGAAAAAAAATCCAAAACGTTTTTATAGGTAGTTGTACCAATAGTAGAATAGAAGACCTACGAGAAGTAGCTGCTTTTGTGACTGGAAAACAAAAAGCCGACCATGTAAAAGTGTATATCGTACCTGGTTCAAAACAAGTAGAAATTCAAGCAAAAGCAGAAGGACTGGATAAAATATTTGCTAATGCAGGATTCGAACTTCGCGAGCCAGGATGTAGTGCGTGTCTTGGTATGAATGAAGACAAAATACCTA
>JBGSOH010000417.1:0-3550 GCA_041739205.1 Saprospiraceae bacterium | reverse complement strand
AGACTCACGGATCCTGCCAAGAGCGACTCACTATTGACAAGTGCCTTTATGGGAAGTTTGATTTCCATCATTGGTGATAATTTTGGCGATCTAAAACAACTTTATTTTAATGACCAAAAGGCCATTTTACAACCTAATTTTATCACGGACAAAGTGATTATAGTCAATGTACCTACTACGGTGCCGACAGAAGTTACGGACAAAATCAGAATGGTATTCAGTGATGGGTCAGAGTTTTTGCACGACTTTAAAGTTAATGTACCTGCACCTGTATTGGCTGGTATCAAAAGCGAATATGCGCCAGATGGCGGTACCATAGAATTGGGTGGAGACTTTTTCTTTGATCCTATAGTTACTTTCCCTGGAGATATTGTGGGAGAAATCGTAAGTACAGACAAGAATAATATCATAGTAACCGTCCCATCAGGTGTACAGCCAGGAGTAATCTCAGTATCTACCAAGTTCGGTAAAGTGGTTTCGAAGTTTATTTTCAGAGATGATAGAAATACCATCTTAAACTTTGATGATAAGACACATGAAAACTGGACGGCCCCGACTTTCGGTACTGAAAATAAAGGAGTTGTGCCTGTGTCAGGAAATTTTGCCATGTTTTCTGATAGTGATTTTGGTGAGTGGAAATGGAATAATCCGACGACCATGTGGTATTTTGCGCCATCTAGAGGTGGAGCAAAGCCTATCGCAGTGGGTCCTATAACAGACCTTGCTGTAAAGTTTGAGATTAATGTTCCTGAAGATTGGATTGATTTTAATTTACTCATTTTTATGTCGCCTTATGCAAGTGATCATGGATACGACAATGCATCTTTTGCAAGATACCAACCTTGGAGAAATGGCGCATTCAAGACGGCAGGTTGGCAGACAGTTACCATTCCATTGTCAGCTTTTCAGTATGGCAAAGACGACTCATGGGCAAAAGAAGACTGGGACAAACCGGGTTCAAAACCATTGTCTAGCCTTGATGGACTTACCAATATCAATATGATGATGTTTGGTCCTAATGTTGCTCAAACTTCTGGGACTAAAGCAAATATTCAGATCGCTATCGATAATATCAGGGTCGTACCTATTAATTAATCCACGCTTAAATCATTAAAAATGAATACGAAATTTTTTCAATATATATTATTTGCCTTTGTGGTAGGCGCGGGAATTATAATTGCCTCGTGTAGCAAAGATGAAGATACTGTTAGTACAGATCCTGTGGTTCTTAGTTATGGACCTTCGCCTGCACTTAGAGGTGGTGAACTTAGATTTATTGGTAAGAATATGGACAAAGTCACCATGATAACTTTACCAAACAACATTGAAGTAAAAAACTTTACTTCTAAGACCAGTGAAATGGTAACCATCATCGTACCACAAGAAACAGTGGAAGGCGAAGTCACCGTTACTACCACCATTGGTACTCAGAAAATGAAAACAAGATTAACTATTTCTGAGCCAATCACCTTTGTATCTTTATCGCCACTGACAGCTAGACCGGGTGAAAAAATAACCATCACAGGTGACTATTTAAATCTAATAGAAGAAGTCATTTTTCCAAATAAAAAAGCACAAGCTGAGTTTATTTCTCAATCAAAAGAGCAAATAGAATTATTGGTTCCGCTTGATGCTCAGACAGGAAAAGTTGTTATCTCTAATGGAATGCCTGAACCTATTTTGATAGAGTCAGACTCCACATTTAATGTAGTGACAGCAAAAGCCACAAAATTGTCGCCGATAACTGTCAAAGCAGGGACAACCTTAACTATCGAAGGTACAGATCTCGATTTAGTTAAGGCAGTCATTTTTGGTGGTGAGCACAGAGTTGAATCTTTCATATCGCAAACTGCTACAAAGTTAGAAGTACAAGTACCTGCTGACGCACAAGATGGAAGTATTGCACTAGAAATGGCATCATTAGTTACAACTCAATCAACGGATGTATTGGAAATGGTTGTTCCTACCATTTCATCTGTTTCGCCAAATCCTGCCAAAAATGGTAAATCAATCTCTATCAAAGGTATCAATCTAGACTTAGTGACTAATGTTGTTTTTGCAACGGACAAAGCTGGTACAATTGCTTCCCAATCTGCTACAGAAATGACGGTAGATGTTCCATTAGATGCAGTGGATGGTGTTGTCAATTTAAATACCAAAGCCAATAAGACAGTAAGTTCTAGTGAATTGACGTTTGTAAGACCGACCATCACAGGTATCAATCCGACTTCTACACAATCCAACAAACCTATTGTCATATCAGGTACCCATCTTGATTTAGTGGTACAAGTAAAATTGGGTGGTGGTAAGTCTGTTACAGTTGCCAATACGAATGAAACAGAATTGACCATTACAGTGCCTTCAGGTACAACCACGGACAAAATCACGCTGGTAACGACGAATGGTTCTGAAGTCGTTTCTGCAAATGACCTGACCATCATTGCATCCAATGTGCCAGAAGTGACAGGTTATCCTACAAAAGCGAAACCAGGTGAACTTATCACATTGACTGGTACAAAAATGAACTTGGTGACTGATTTGATTTTCCCAGGTAATGTGGTAGCTACAGGATTTGGTGTAAAAACCATTGACAAAATAGAGGTAGTGGTGCCATTAAATGTACAAAAAGGATATGGTAGAATCAAGTTTATGACTATTGATAATGAAGTTTCTGAAACAGAACTAATCAATTTTGTAGGCGTAGATGATGTCCAAGATCCAGACTTGGTATTTTTTGATTTTAACGGAAGTGGAAATAAAGATGCTTGGTGGGGATCCGTGCAAATAGTCAATGATAATAACAATGTAGATGGCACGAGTTATGGACTTGTTGAAGGTAATTTTAACGGGTGGACCGATTTATTCTGGAGAAATGCAGCTAATAATTTCCCAGGAGCAACAATAGGTAGTAATGTTAATGATTATGTTGTCAAATTCGATATTAATCTAGTAAATCCTATAGACGGTGGAAATCTGAAGTTTAGACTGAATGGTGATGAAGGAGATTTTTGGTGGACTTGGGGACCAGCAGGGCCAGGCGCAACAGTAGCAACTACAGCAGGATGGGAAACCATCACCGTACCTATTTCTGCATTCAAAGATAACAATGGTTGGGGTACGAATAGCCCTACAACTATGGCTGTCATCTCGAAGGAATTTGGTATGGCATTCGCTGATGGTACAGCCAATGTCAAATTATACATTGACAATGTGAGATTTGAAAGAAAATAGTCCTTTATTAGGATTGTTTTGTTAGATTTGATGAATTTTCGTTTGAACCCTGAAAGGGTGAAATGATTATAGCGGATGAAATCCGTCGATAATGTTTTTTCACCCCATTTTGGGCGACGTTTTTGTTTTAAAAAGCAAAAACGTCGCCCAAAATACAAAATGTTTTCATTGACCTATTAAATTAAAAATTGACCGTATCTTTCAAAACTGAACTTATTTTATGAAAATCCATCCGATTGACCTAGCGATTATTTTAGGATACTTAATCCTGACTGTAGTCATAGGTCTCTTGCTCAGAAAAAGAGCCAGAAAAAGCCAC
>JBGSOH010000400.1:0-5503 GCA_041739205.1 Saprospiraceae bacterium | reverse complement strand
ATAAAGTAGGCAACTTATGGTTTGGAACCAGGGTAGGAGAAAAAGATAATTCGAACCCAAATAAACGACATGGGTCAGGTGGATTAAACAAATACGATGGTAAAAAAGTCACGCACTTTCCTGAAATAAAAGGATTTAGCGAAAGTGATGTATATTCCATTCATAGAGATATAACAAGCGATTTATGGTTTGGCACAAGAAGTTACGGAGTGTACAAACTTATAAATAATGAATTCATAAATTATACCGTTCCTCTTTCCACTATGAGTTTTTTGAAAGACAAAAAAGGGAATGTATGGTTGGGATGTGCCGGCGGCCTTTATAGGATTGCGGCTGATGGAAAGATAATGAATGTAACGAAAACCAACATCACAACCCAATGACACATTTTCCAGTCACAAATTCTAATCTTTCGGCGACACATTTGGGTTTGTATTTACAGGAGTGATATCAAAAAGGGACGTAGCCCGTAATCTTTGTAGTAATAATGAATATCGAGTCATTTAGGGGCGTAGCCCTGTAATCTTAAAAACTGTGGTAGTCATCTAAGATGTCAGGGCTACGCCCCTTCTTTTACGTTTATTGACCGTTTTCTACAAAGATGTCAGAGCTAACGCTCCTTTTTGTACACACTTGATGGTCGCAGTTTGCAACTGCGATCCAATTTGTAATTCATTCCTGCTCTGATAAATTCTAGATACGTTTTACGCATTTCAAATGCTTAATAAATGCTATCGAAGTCTCAGACTTCGACAATCGGAGTGTTAGAGCTAACGCTCCTTTTTGCACACACTTAATGGTCGCAGTTTGCAACTGCGATCCTGTATTTTGTGCATTTGTAATTCATTTCCTGCTCAGTTAAATTCTAGATAGCTTTTATGCATTCCAAATGCTTAATGAATAGTATCGAAGTCGCAGACTTTGACAATCTCCTAATACAAAAAAACAAAACCATTGAAAAAAAATTCAATGGTTCTGTTTTTTAAAGTAAGTAGGAAAGAAATTCCCTTTAAATCGTAATCTATTTTGTATTCACCAACTGTGATGAATGTACCACTGCACCAGATTTGTCCACAACAGATATCATATAAATACCTTCTTCTAGAGATCTAGTGTTGATGTTGGTTTTTGTAGTGGTCAGTGGTTGTCTATATACGACTTTGCCAGTTACATCCATCATTATCATGCTAGCCATGTTTGCCGATGTTTCTAGAGTGAAATGATCATTTGTTGGATTTGGATAGATAATTACTTTTGTGTTCAAAGCATTTTCATCTGTCGAGCTAATGATAACCATTGTACAAGCAGATGTGTCTTTGCAATTACCCACAGTGATCTCTACTGCATAACTTCCAGTTGCAGTACCTGTGTATGTTTGACCTATTGCGGCTGCTATTGCAGCAAAGTTACTATTACAATCCAACCATCGGTAAGTAGCACCAGTTTGATTAGCAGCAATGGTGTTACCAGTAAGTTCTACGGCAGCGTCTATACTAGTAATTGTCAAATTGATGGTAATAGTCGAATCACAACCTAAAGTCGTAGGGATGATGGCTATTTTTGTTCCTGATGTCGTGTAGATAGATCCATCAGGTGCTGTGTATTCGCCACAACTTACTTCAGTGATCGTAGATTCAACATCAACACACGCATTGTTGTTTTTGATCTCAAATGTGGTGAGTGTACCAGATATTTCATTGGCTACGATGACATAATCCTTTCCATCAGGGCTATCTTTACCAGCGATAAATGTTAATGTTTCAGCACCGTGGTCACCAGCATAAGATGTGTTACTTCTGCTGTTTTTATAATCTACAAACTGAACATTCGTTGGGTCGGTCACATCATATACCATCACACCGCCAATACGCTCTAATGATACCAAAGCATAGGTTCTGCCTGAAAGACGTGCTAACGTAACACCTTCTGGTTCAGGACCTTTTGCACGACTTCTGCCTTTAGCTGTATTGTCTTCATGGTCAGAATTGAAAAGTGCATTTATGCTTGGCTCCGTAGAAGTGTACATTTCAAAATCATCACCACTATCATACACCAATGTTTTTGTATCGGCATTCCATATAGAAAATGAACGACTACCTACACAATAAATCTCATCAAAATCACCATCACCATCTGTGTCTCCATTTAGATTTGTGACACGCATTCTTCCTAAATTATAACTTTTTTTAAGTGAAGCTGCATTTGGGAAAATAGTTGGGTCTAGCACATAAGACGCTGCACCTACAGTAGTACGTTCGTTTAGATGGCCATATTCTTTTTCATCGCCTTCATTGGCAGTTACTAAATAATTCACACCATCAACCGTATAACTAGCTACTGCATCAGGTATGTAAAATGCTTTCACTGGCCAGTTAGTCAGTAATATTTGATTGTTGTTATCACTCGCATCAAAACCATTTCCTACTTCATTGTAATCCTTAGTTCCTAAGGGCCACACATCTGTGATAGACATGGTTGACAAGTTAATTTCTGCCATAGCGTTATTTTCTTGTAAAGTCACCCACGCTGTTTCTGAATCAGATTTAATAGTTATAAATTCTGGTTCGAAATCTTGAGAAAGTGTACTGCTAGCTTTTGTTTTTCTCACTCCTGAAGCGATAAGTGTTGCTTCATCCGCATTATACGATGTGAAGTCTAAGGTTGTGACATCATCTTGTGATAAAGAAGCAATTCCACCAGAAATATCAATGATACTTACCGTGCCTTCTGGATCTACTGTATATGCATTATTAGGTTGTCCTTCATTTGCTGTCAATACTTTAGTTCCGTCCGGCGTAAAAGTGATCATATCTGGCAAAGCGCCCACAGTGACTTGTTTTAAGAATGTACCATCTATATCCATAAATAATACTGAGCCATCAAGTTGCTCATCTGCATTCGGTGATGCTACTGCAACTATACCATTTTTGACCGCTACACTCGTGATGCCACCATAGCTATTGATGTCAATAGAATTCAAAACTGTCAAAGCATTTGGATCTGAGAAATCTACGATATCCAAAAATCCTGCAATTGCGCTTGTTGTGAAAAGACGTTTAGAAGCAACATCATATGCCACAACTTCGCAAGTACTAGTGTTGGTTCCTGATGGATCAAAACTACTTTTATAAACCAATTCTATATCTTGTGATGGCACTGGCGCTTGACGATCGTTGTCTTTGATATAAATCGTTGCAAGTGTATCGCCTACGATAGAGCATCCTACAGGATTTCTTAATACAAGTACAAAATACTCAGCTGCTTGTTCTGCAGTAGTATCATCGAGGATTGGAATGGTAATAGATTGTGTAGCATTACTCGCACCTGTAAAAGCAATTGTCTGACTAACTAATGTAAAATCATTTGCATCAGCAGAACTATGTGGTACTCCTAACACTACCAAGTCAATAGTACTGTTCGCTGGATTGGTTAAGTTTATTTGGAAATTTAATGTCCCTACATTTTCGTCAACAACTGTGAAGTTGAAAGCAAAACTAATTTTTGTATCGTAAGAAAATGAAAAAACATAATCACAAACCATTTGAATATCATTACTATTCAAGATGCCATTCACCCTCAATGTATATGGAGACGAACTAGTAAATGGCGTGTTGTAAGTCAAGATTACAGTGTCAATTGCATTTCCGTTATTGGTTACAACTGCTGAAGCTAAATCAGCTATTCCTTTATAATTGGCTAAGTCATTTGCACTAGCTACATTGAGGTCTGAGTTAAAAATCAAACGGATAGTCGTTTGGTTGATGACTGTTGCATTTGTAACTGTTGGTGCCGCTGGAAAGTTATATGTTGGCCATGTTTGTGGCGCAGTACCGCTTGGAGATGTAACCCAATTTGCTGGGTTTAGAATAGCTGCTTTTAACTGAGTTGGATTACCTACTTGTGTACCATTATAATATGCATTTGCAGTATTTCCTGCTACATTGTCAGGAGCCGTACTTAGGTTTACGGAAGAAACACCATCTTGTAAACCTGCTGGTATCAAAGATAAACTACCACTACATGAAGTATTTTCTAATACCCAATCGTTAGAAGTTAATGCTGTAACATAATTTGGATTGGCTGGCGCTCCTGTATAAACAATCACTTGATCACCACCAGAACTTAATCCAAATCCTGAACCAGTAACAGTACCTTTATTTGCTACCAAAGCACTTGTTTGAATAGTAATAATCGTTCCTGCTGTGATACATTCGTTGCTTGGCGCTGTCCATACGATACCATTTGCACATTGAGGTGTTGTATTTGTCGTGTATTTTGCGTCGGTCAAGTTGATAAATGTACCTGGGATAATATCTACAAGTGTCAATAAAGCCACTTCATCTTCCGTCGATGTTGCATTCATTCTATAAGCTACAAAAACCATATCTCCTGCATTAAAAGCAGTTTGAACAGAAATGGTCGTAAATAAGATGGAGTCAATATCGACTATGGCGTTGTTACTATTGTCTTCCACTACATTTGGAAGCAAGGATACATAATATTGCTGTGCATTTTTAAGGGAAGTTGACGGAACGATGGTAATCGTATTGTCAATAAAAGTAGTGGTAAATGGCACGATGTTTCCCGAAGCATTGTCTTCACGCAATTCTACCAAAGTAGCTGCATTTGCATCAGTGATCGGGCTATCATTTACTAATCTCACGGCTTCGTTAAATGTAATCATTGGGTTAACCGTGATAGTCACATTTGTTGATTGGTCCATTGGATTAAATATAGCAACCGGTGGAATATTGTCTCCGCCACCAATCGGCAATGCATCCAATGTGAAATTGTCAAAACGATTATTTCCTACTGCACCACCTGCACCTTGATCGAAGCTAACTTTGATTTTGAAATTGGCATTGTCATTCACTTCCACAATATCTGTAAAGTCTAAAGTCTCTAAAACTGGGTCGCCACTGATAGGTGTAATGGTGTCAAATGGAATATAGTTTGTACCGTCTATAGTATAAGACCAATACTGCAATCCTGCACCCGAACCCGATCTTCTAGTAGCAAATGAAACAAGGATGTCTTCAAAACCAGTAGTAGGTAAAGCAAAAGATAATTCTCCACCAATAGGGTCATTAAACCTTAAATGTGTACCTGAAACATCACCATTACGAGCGTTTAGATTGCTTACATTGAAGTTTTGCCCTGTGCCTCCTGCTGCATCAATGGCACTGATGCCTCCTAGAATATGGGCGATAGAAGCACCTGAAACTAAGGATTGATTTGGAGCCAGTAAAGCTGTTTCAGATGAGTTGTCATTGAAGTTCCAATAGTGTACCAATGCTGAAACAGGGATGGGAGATGCATCAATGGCAAAATTGTCAAAACGATTATTTCCTACAATACCACCTGCACCTTGATCGAAGCTAACTTTGATTTTGAAGTTGGCATTGTTATCCGCATCCGTAATATCAGTAAAGTCCAAAGTTTCCAAAACTGGGTCGCCACTGATAGGTGTAATGGTGTCAAATGGAATATAGTTTGTACCGTC
>JBGSOH010000376.1:0-15447 GCA_041739205.1 Saprospiraceae bacterium | reverse complement strand
AATGGCAGAAAGAATAAATGGCAAGATACAAGAGATAAAAACGAGTAGTAAAGGTTATAGGACTTTTCAGAATTTCAGAAGTGCAATTTTGTTTTTCCACGGAGGACTTCAAATTTATCCATTAAAATGGTAGTAGAACCTTATTAAATATAGTTTTGAAGAGTATATTGTCTTAAGAAATTTAACATCTTATTTGTTATTCACAACACTTAGTGTTAAATTTTCTTATATAATTTGGTTATGGCAAAGTTTTATACAATAGGTTTTGTGAATGACTGAGCTCGATCAAACCTTATAGGTTTCTAAAAACCTATAAGGTTTATCCATAAGTAGATGTCAGAGAACTGCATTCCTTATGTTTCGTCTACTATCTATCTCTTTAAAGACATCAAGGCCATACTCATAAATGGGTGTAAAATGTTATTTTAAGCGGAGCAATAGTCTTAAATACCTTTTACCTTATAATGGTGGTCAGGGTCATCCACTTTGATTATTTTGTCATTCAGATAATCTGCTTCTATAAGACCATCTCTTAGCTTTACGATTCTGTGGGCGTGGTCTGCGATGTCTGGCTCATGTGTCACTAGAATGACGGTGTTACCGCTATTATGTATGCGCTCGAAGATGCCCATAATCTCTACAGATGTTTTGGTGTCTAGATTACCTGTAGGTTCGTCGGCAAGGATAATGGCAGGATCATTGACCAATGCTCTAGCAATGGCCACCCTTTGACGCTGACCACCGGATAATTCATTAGGTTTGTGCATGATTCTGTCTGCAAGACCTACTTTATTGAGAGCATCTTTTGCTTTTTCGTCTCGTTCGGTTTTGGATAATCCGGCGTAAACAAGGGGAAGGGCTACATTATCCAAGGCAGAAAGTCTAGGCAATAAATTGAAAGTTTGGAAGACAAATCCTATCTGTTTGTTTCTCACTTCTGCTAGCTCACCATCTGTCATACTACTCACATCTATACCATTCAGCACGTATTGACCGGTAGTAGGACTGTCTAGACATCCCAAGATATTCATCAAGGTAGATTTACCTGACCCTGAAGGACCCATCAAAGCAACATATTCGTTTTTATGGATGGATAGGGTTATGGATTTTAACGCATTAATGATCTCTTCTCCCATTTTGTACATTTTGGAAAGTTGAGCTACATCTATCATTACATCTTTCATCTGTTTCTAATTTGTTGAATTTGTTTGATTTGCGGATTTGCTAAAACAATTAAACATTTTCATTTTACTATATCTATTTTAATTCTCTGATGATGATTGCTATCGGTAAAGAATTGCTTACATGCATATTAAATTTATTCTATCACTTTTGGTACTGCAAAATATCTTCCTATGGCTTTTGGGGCATTTTTAAGCGCTTCTTCATGGCTCAATTGGTTTTGTGCTATGTCATCTCTCATTACATTGATATTATCTGTCATATGCCTTAATGGTACGACTCCATCCGTATTTACTTCTGCAATTTTGCCAAACATACTCACCATATTTTCTAAGTCGATTTTTAACTTATCTTTTTCTGAAGTACTTAGTTTCAGTTTAGATAAGGTTTCGAGCTTATGTATTAATTGATCATCAATTTCCATGAAAATAAATTGTTTAATAGAACGGTAAAAGTAAGAATTGATAAAGGTAAACACCCAAATTTTTAGACAATATGGACTTTTCACTCGTCAAAATTACAAAAATCATTTCTAATTTGTACTTTTGGACGATTTTTTAGAATAAATAAGTGTTTATTTTCTGATAGAAGACTTTCTTTTTGATATTTACACTACCTTAAATTTTGAACTGACATAAAATTGTACTCAACCTTAGCTGATAATCTATGCCCAAACTTAAACATATTGCCATAGCCGGAAATATTGGAGCCGGAAAAACAACCTTAACTGAACTTCTTTCCAAACATTATGGATGGGAAGTACAATACGAAGACACAAGTACCAATCCATATTTGAGCGATTTTTATGAAGACATGCATCGCTGGTCATTTAATCTTCAGATTTATTTTCTTAATAGTCGATACCAGCAGATTTTAGATATCCGCAAAGGTCTGCATACGGTTATTCAAGATAGAACTATATACGAGGATGCGCATATTTTTGCGCCAAACTTGCATGATATGAGTCTAATGTCTTCACGTGATTTTGACAATTATTATGAGCTTTTTAGAATCATGTCTTCACAAGTAGAACCACCTGATTTATTAATATATTTGAAATCTAGTATACCTAAATTAGTCCATCACATACATACAAGAGGAAGGGATTATGAAGGGAATATGAGTCTCGATTACCTTAAAAAATTAAATGAAAGGTACGAAACATGGATCGAAAGTTATAAAGAAGGAAAGCTCCTTGTCATCAATAATGATAAATTGGATTTTAAAAACAATCCTGAAGATCTAGGTATAGTGATAGAAATGGTAGATGCCGAGATAAATGGTCTATTTTAATGAGTACTTACAAACAAATAGCACAATTTACAACGCAAAAAGGTGTCACTCTAATAGCCGTCTCAAAGACAAAACCTATTGATGCTATACAGCAAATGTATGATCAGGGTCAACGAGTATTTGGGGAGAATCGTGTACAAGAAATGGAAGAAAAATATCTAGCACTTCCCAAAGATATTCAGTGGCATCTCATCGGCCATCTTCAGAAAAATAAGGTAAAATACATAGCGCCATTTGTCAGCATGATTCACTCTGTAGACAGCTTAGAATTATTAGAAATCATTAATAAAGAAGCTGCTAAAACTGATAGGGTTATTTCGGTTTTGCTTCAGTTTTATATAGCAAAAGAAGATACAAAATTCGGTTTATCAGAGGCAGAAGGTTTGGCTTTATTAGATCAATTGGTACAAAGACCATTGACCAATATTAAAATATGTGGAGTCATGGGCATGGCTAGTTTTAGTGATGATAAAGCATTGGTAAGATCAGAATTCCGAAATTTAAAAAACATATTTAACCAACTCAAAAATAAATATTTTGCTGCTGACGATGCGTTTAAAGAAGTATCGATGGGTATGTCTGGAGACTATGAACTTGCGATAGAAGAAGGATCTACTATGGTAAGAATAGGTAGTGCATTATTCGGAAGTAGATAAAAAAAATAGGCAGAAAAGTATTACCTTTTCTGCCTATTTACTAATGAACTAACAATTTAAACTACTGCATCTTTATCCATTTTCCGGAAGAGATTTTTTTATTGTTTGATAACACTTGATAGTAATAGACACCATTTGGTAATGAAGAAAAATCCAAATTATTCAATTCATTATTAAGAATGGTTTTTTGAGCAACAGTATTACCTGTTGCATTTGTCAATTGTAGCACACAGTTGTCTGTAATATTCTGAACAGCGATATTTAACGGTCCGCTAGAAGGGTTAGGATAAACGGTCGTTGCTACAAGACTTGGTTTTAATTCACTTGTACTACTAAGCATTCCATTGCCATCAAGTTTGAAAACAAATGCATTGGTGATTTCTTCATCATTTTCGCGCGGAATAGAATAACCTGAAATAATGATACCGCCATAATTAGCAAATGTAAGTTGTATTCCATGAAAGCCATTTAGCGAATCTTTAATGATTGTCTCCCAAATTTCGTTAAGATTAGCATCATATTTAGTAAGCACAATATTACTTTTTTCAAAGCCAAAATCTTCTGAAAACCTTAAGTGTGTAGTATAAATTTCTTTGTTTTCTGAAACGATCATCGAATTAAAAATAAAACCATCAACATCTGTTGTCAAATCTTTAGTAATAGATTTTATAATATTCATATCCTTGTCAAATAGTGTTAACACAGGATAATCGTCGACTGATATGTAATTAAGTAATATATTTGAGTCTAGATTTATTCCAGTAGTTCCATAATAATATTCGCTAACCACATCTACAAATCCCAGATCTTGTACAATTGCAAAACTACTATCTAATGCTATGACACCGTCACCTATACAATAAAACCCTGATCCATTTGGGTTTTCTACAACAGTAGCACAATAATCCATATAGGTAATATAGCTATTGATTACCTTTCCTGTTGGATCGACTTCAGTAAAAAGTGAATAATCATCACTTCCGTCCTCACCATTTGTTAAAAATAAAAGATTACCATTTTTTAGTTTTATGTGTTTAAATACAAAATCATAAATATCTTCATTTGCTCCGGTTTGCACGATTTCTTCTGAAACTTTGTTGAGATCATAATCCCAAATAGTGGTCAACCAACTTCTATCATTATAGTTAATACTTAAAGTGTAAAAGGTTTCTGTTTCTGGAATTTGAGCTATGTGCACAAAAGCAAATTCATTTGCTACATTAGCAAATTCTTTCACAATATTCCCTTCATCATCTAACGAAACAAGAATATTGTCCATTAAGTAGTTATCAATAAAATTATTATTGATGTTAAGACCAACACAATAGGTTTTATTATTGAGATCTTGGGTACAGGCCATATAGACCAATAACGATGTCTCTTCATTGGTAGAAGTATTTTCTCGAATATGTTTCCATGTAGATTGTGCATTAACACTAGTGAGAATAAAGAAAAAAATAATGATAGCTCCTATCCTAGTAGCTATAGTCTGAAATGTCTTCATGTACGTAAATTTTAAAATTGTGTAATAAAATATTTTAATAATAATTCTAACGATCAAATTGGATAAATTGTATTTTAGTTTTTTAAAAAATAAGAAAATTTTAACAAATGAGTTTATTTTCGTAGGTGATTTATTTATAAGAACGCATAATTTTGACTTTTACCGAAAAGCAAATCAAAAGATTTTATATAAGGGTAGGTTCCGTTAAGATTTGAATTTCAAATTACAACTGATTAAAATACAATTTGACAGCATCTAGAAATAAAACAGATTTACTTTTTGGGTTTTGTACCTTATTTAAATTAATGATTTCTTGATGATCTTTGCCATAACAACCACTAGCGATATCAATATTCCAATATGCGTTGTAACTGACACTGTCAGACATTGTATTTCTACTAAAAATAAATTTTTCCGATGGTAGTCCCAAACCACTCAAAACGGTGCTCGCTACATCAAAATGATTGTTACAAATACTATTTTCTTGGCCATCTTCTGACCACGGTTTTGATGGGTCAAATATAATAAAAGGTATTCTGAACCTATTGTGATCTTCCATTCCCGCCCATCCAGAATGTGTACTGCCATGATCAGATGTAATGATAAAAATGGTATTAGCAAACCAAGGTTTTGAAGTAGATTCTTTGAAGAATTGTTTTAAGCTTTGATCGCTATATCGGACAGATGATTTGTATTTTGTAGATATATCTGATCCTTTAAATTCATTTTCCCAAGGTACATCAAATGGTGAGTGAGAGCTCATCAGCAAGATGGTAGAAAAGAATTTTTGCCTTTGATGATCAATTACTTCTACTGCTTTTTTGAGTATGATGTGATCTGGTACGCCCCATTCTGTAATATCGTCAGAGCTAGGAAAATTTTGATCACTGATGATCGTGTCAAACCCTTGAGTCACTAGGTAATTGTACAAATTAGAAAAATTGAGATCGCCCCCATACACAAATGAACTCTGATATCCCATCGTTTCTATCTCCTTGCAGAGGGATGGATATTTATTGACTTTATCTATAGCATTCGGCATATTCAGGCTATGAATGGATGGCATACCACTCAAAATGCTCATGAGTCCCTGATCTGTTCGGAATCCTGTAGAAAATGTATTTGTAAATCTTAAGCTGTATTGACTTAAAGAATCAAAAAATGGCGTCACATTGTCTTTACCACCTAGATACTTTGTCATATCTGCTGACCAACCTTCATTGATCAATAATACAATATTTTTTCCTTTAAATAATGGGTTGGATAAAGTCGAAGTATCTTTTTCTAGCTGATATTCTTGCATAAAACCTTGGATATCTTCTATTGAATTTTGATAAGATAGTTCAGTCTTTTTTGTAATGGAGTAAATGAAATACCAAATCTTGTTAGTAGCTGCAAAATTGCTTCTCATATCTGTGGAGAAAAAAGCATCAGAAGGCGTGACTGGTAACTTCTGAAGACCTCCACGAATTCCGATCAAACTAGCAGCCAAACATAAGAAAACAAATATGAAAGTCTGTAAATATTGTGATTTTACGGTTTCCCAACTTACAAAAAGCCTTGATATTCTTTTAATACCAGAAATTAAAATAAAAAGCCCAATTATTGTCGCCCAAAATGGGATAAAATCTTTGCTAGATGCCCACGCCTCATTCGGATGTTTTAAGTATGAGATCGCTCTACTGTCTAAGGATGTTCCCCATTCCTTGTAAATGATGACGGAAGAGTATTCTACAATACAAATGGCTATCCATAATAAAATATTCAGATAAAAAATGATTTTTTTAATCCAGTCTTTTCCAAATATTAAAAACAAAATCCAAGGTAAAAAAGAGACTAAAAATATACCACAAATCATAGAGATATCTAATCTGAATCCCGCAATGATAGTTTGGGCTTTCTGTGGTACATCATTGTAAAATAAAAATAAAAGACGCCACAAATTTATACCAATGATATACAGCGTCAATAATCTAAATGGGAAATAAATGCTATCGAATCTTGATCTTTTATCCATTATTGGTGAAAGGTTTTGGAAGCGACATTCATTTTATTTTCAATCATATTATTCGTATAATTTTGGATTACTTTCTTTAAATCAAGATCGCATTTTTGGATTTTGTCACTAAATTTAGTGTCTTTTATAAGGTTTTTACGTAGATATTTATCTTGTTTCCAATCATAAAAGCCTACGCCTTTTTCACCATTCCATTGATAGTAAAATTGATCATCTACATGATGGTAAATACCCATTTTATAGAAAATCGCCGCATGCGGACAGTCATCAGAAAAAAGATCATTTCCTAAGGAATAAAATGGTTTTTGATAGCCTAATTGCCTTAGGATAGTAGGCATGATATCCATTTGGTTAGCAATCGTTTCAGATGTTCCTTTTAAAGAGTTATCTCCTCTGAAAAATATAATTGGAACTCTGTATTCATCCATTTGTGTTTTCATGACATCTGTATTTGGCCCTGTGTGGTCGGCAGTAATCACAAACAATGTATTTGAATACCAAGCTTGTTTTTTAGCTTCATCAAAAAACATTTTTAAACTATAGTCAAGATATCTAATGCATGGAAAAATTGGATGACCTTTTTGTTTGTATTTCTTTTGAAACTCTTCTTGTATCTTAAAAGGATGATGTGGATTAAGTGTCAAAACAGATGCTACAAACGGTTCAGGAGTTTTGCTTAAGTTTTGTGCCATATATCTTAAATAAGGCAAATCCCATATGCCCCTTGCACCATCATGGTCTTCAGCTCTAGGATAATTTTCTGAAGAATAATAATGGTCAAAACCAGCCAATTTTACAAATGGATGGAATCCCATAGTACCCAATGCTGCACCGTGATAAAATGCTGATGTGTACCCTTCTGGCTTTAAAGTAGAAGCAATGGAGGTGATATTATTAGAGCTATATTTTGAAAAAATAAATGGTTCATCTTGTAGAGATGGTATAGAAGCAAGCACTGCAGGTATACCTTGTATAGACTCTCTTGCATTGGCAAAACCATTAGAAAAAATAAATCCTTCTTTGATTAAAGAATCTAAAAATGGCGTTTTTGCAGTCCCGTTATAATAACTCAGATATTGTTTGGATAAGCTTTCGACCAATATGATGACTACATTGAGTTTCTGAGTTGTATCATTAACAATGGAAGGATTATGTAACCCTTTATCGCATTCAGTTAATTGACTTTCTGATATATAATTTACTTCTTGCATCGCTTTTTTACCAGCTGTCCTGATTAATGAAAAGGTAGAATTTAGCACTATTGGTGCAAGATGTACTTCCACAGATTCAGAAGCATTGATCACACTCAGTGGTCTTAGTTGTAAGCCACCACGAATACCCACCAAAATAATTAAGGCTGTTGCAACAATCCCACCAAAGTAACCTAAACTAGATTTGATGTTAAATGTAAAATTAGTTTTGACCGAAGTTGCTTTTTTATAAGCATATAATAGTCCAAATACTAATAGTCCAAAAAACAATAACATGTACCAATATTCTTGTAAAAAAGTCGGTATTAAACCATATACTTCAGTTCCTTTATCTCCAGTCAAAAATCGAAAAGTATCTGATTGTAATCTTTTCTGAACAAAAGGGAAATAAAGGATGTCAACGCAATTTAATACCAGGAAAAAGATATTGACTGTAAGGAAAAAGAATTTCAAAAAGCTGTCATAAATCTTTATCGAGAATGGCAACATGAAGAGTATAAAAAAGATACCATTGGTAAGGAAAATGGCACTGAGATCAAATCTAAGTCCATGCCAAAAAATAGGAAATAAATTGGAGATATTACCTATTTGAAATTCGTCTTTATTGACTAAAATAAAAGCTATCCTAAGTAAGGTGTACATTCCTATCAAAGTAGCTAACAAAATGGTGAAGCTTTTTATTTTTGATAGGAAGAATGCCATTGCCTAAGTGATGAGTTACGAAGTGAGGGACAAAGATATAAAAATTAGCAATAAAATAATTTGAACTTAACATTTAGGACATACAGTGCTTTACTTGTGGGTGTAATTAACATACTTTTCACAAATTATCGAGTCAACAAGCTGAATATCAGAAATAAATTGAGATTTTTTCTTACCTTTGCCGCCTGAATTAATATATCCATGTCCCAGATAGTAGCCATAGTCGGCAGACCCAACGTAGGAAAATCAACTTTATTCAATAGATTAATAGGTGAGCGCAAGGCCATCATTGATGATATCAGCGGTGTCACAAGAGACCGTATATATGGCTTTTCTGATTGGAATGGCAAAAATTTTACAGTCGTAGATACAGGTGGATTTGTCAAAGGATCGGCTGATATTTTTGAAGCAGCCATCAGACGACAAGTGCAGATAGCTATAGAAGAAGCCGTTGCCATCATATTTTTGGTGGATGTGACTACAGGTATTACAGACCTTGATGAGGAGATCGCAAGAATGTTGCGTAAAAATCCTAAAAGAGTCATTCTTGCTGTCAATAAAGTGGACAATGCCCAAAGGCAGATGTTGGCTAATGAATTTTGGTCTTTAGGATTTGATGATACTATCTTTATTTCTTCTATTTCAGGAGGTGGTACAGGTGATTTACTCGATGTAGTGGCAGATATTCTTCCCGAAAATATCAGTGACGAAGCCAATACACAAGATGACACCATTCCAAAAATTGCCATCGTAGGTCAGCCAAATGTAGGTAAATCATCGCTGACCAATGCATTGATGGGCGAAGAAAGGAATATTGTAACGGATATACCTGGTACGACTCGAGATTCTATTTATACCTTATATAATAAGTTTGATAAAGAATTTTACTTGATTGATACTGCAGGTATTAGAAAAAAAGCCAAAGTCCATGAAGACCTTGAGTTTTATTCCGTCATCAGAGCCATCAAGTCGATAGAAGAAGCAGATGTGTGTCTATTGATGCTAGATGCGACAGTAGGATTGGAGTCTCAAGATTTGACTATCTTGGGATTGATCCAAAAGCGAAAAAAAGGCCTAGTCATCTTGGTTAATAAATGGGATCTTGTCCAAAAGGAAACCAACACAGCAAGAGATTTTGAAAAAAATCTAAAAGAAAAAATCGCACCTTTTAATGATGTTCCTATCTTGTTTACATCAGTACACGAAAAACAAAGGATCTTTAAAACGATAGAGCTTGCTCTCGAAGTCAATGCCAATAGAATTCAAAAGATCAAAACATCTGTGCTCAATGACATCATGCTTGAGATCATCGAACGGACACCACCGCCAGCACATAGAGGTAAGTATATCAAGATAAAATATGTAACCCAATTGCCGCTTTACTATCCTGCATTTGTATTCTATTGTAACTATCCCGACCATGTGAAACCAAGTTACAAGAATTTCCTTGAGAACCAACTCCGCAAGCACTTTAATTTTGCTGGTGTTTCTATCAGTATATTCTTCAGAGAAAAATAAGAAATCATGGGCTGGACAAAAACAAATTTTGAAGGAGTATGGATTTTCGAACCTAAGATTTGGGATGATCAAAGAGGTTATTTTATAGAATCTTTTAATGCAGATGGATTGCCAGATAAATTAAAATCCATCCAATTTGTGCAAGATAATGAGGCTAAATCTACACGTGGTGTCTTACGTGGACTACATTATCAGTTGCCACCCTACGCACAATCTAAGTTAGTGCGATGTGTCGTAGGTGAAGTATTGGATGTCATTGTGGATGTTAGACCTAATTCCGCTACATATGGAAAGCATCTATCTGTCATTCTAAATGAGATTAATAAAAAACAACTGTTTGTCCCACATGGATTTGCACATGGTTATGCGGTGCTTTCTGACACTGCTATCTTTGTATATAAATGTGATCAATATTATGCACCGCAACAAGAGGGCGGTTTAAAATATGATGATGCATCACTTGGTATTAATTGGATATTGCCATTAAGTGAAATGGTTGTGTCAGACAAGGATCAAAAACTACCAACTTTCGGAGCTCATAAAACATTTGTGTAGATAAAAAACGATTTAAGAAGTAGAAGGTGGAGACAAAGAAGATAAAAATACTAGTCCTAGGCGCAAATGGGCAGCTAGGTCAAGAATTCAGGTATTTAGCAAGTGAAAATAAGGAAATTAATTTTGTTTTTTTTGGAAAGAATGAAGTAAATATCTGTTCGGAAGCAGATGTACATCGAATTATTGATGAAAATAAACCAAACTTTGTCATCAATTGTGCCGCATATACAGCAGTGGATAAGGCAGAGACAGAAGTAGATCAATGTTTTGCCATCAATAGAGATGCTTGTGCTACTATTACAAATGTTTTAAATGGAAAAGGTATCAAATTGGTTCACTTTTCATCAGATTATGTCTACAATAGCTATACAGGATTTCCTATCAAAGAAGAAGACGAAAAAAATCCACAAAGTGTATATGCAACATCAAAACTAGAAGGAGAAAATATTATTAGAGCATCAGGAGTACCTACTTTGATCATACGTACGTCTTGGGTAGTATCTTCATTCGGCCACAACTTTGTGAAAACTATGAAAAAACTAGGTGCAGAACGTGAACAACTTAATGTGGTCAACGATCAATATGGCGCACCAACATATGCAAGGCATCTAGCAAAATCAGTCATTGATATCATTATGAAAGTAACTGAAAATCCATCGTTAGAGCCGTATTTTAATGATACTTACAACTATGCCAATGAAGGTTTAATCACTTGGTATGACCTAGCTTCACAGGTGATGAAACTAGCTTGCTTATCTTGTAAAGTGTCACCTATTCCCACATCTTCATATCCTACACCTGCAAGTCGACCATTGTGGAGTGTAATGTCCAAACAAAAGATAAAGCATAATTTCGGTATTGTAATTCCGCATTGGTACGCAGCTGTAAAAGAGTGTATGGATGCAATGAAAAACTAATGACTAATTAGAAATTAATTCTGTTTATGTCATCAACTGATAGACAATAAACGATCCAACATAAGCAAGCACTGACATAAAAACAAACTGAATGATTGGCCATTTCCAAGTATTTGTTTCACGTTTTACGATGGCGAGCGTACTCATACATTGCATAGCAAAAACATAGAATACCAAGAGCGACAAAGACGTAGCAGGATTATAAACATTGATCTCGGTGCCGGGCCTTTTTTCTGAGGCCATTTTTTGTCTTAATGTTTGTTCGTCGTTGTCACTTCCAATGCTGTATATCGTCGCCATGGTACCTACGAATACTTCACGTGCAGCAAATGAGGTCAAGATGGCAATACCCATTTTCCAATCAAATCCAAGTGGTTTGATAGCTGGTTCGATCCATTGACCCAAATGACCGATGTAAGAAGCTTCGATTTTGTAAGAAGCTATGAGATTGTCTTTTTCTTGTTCAGATAGTTTTTTTTCAATACTTATGTTTTGAGCATTTGTGGTGGCTTCTTCCAGATCATTACCTGGACCATAACTTGCTAAAAACCATAAAGCTATGGATATTAAAACGATGATTTTTCCTGCTTCTACTACGAATGATGTTACTTTTTCTTTTACCGTAAGGAGTACATTTTTCCATAATGGTGGCTTATAATTTGGAAGTTCGATCATCAAGAAGGAGTTGTTTTCAGATTTTAATATGGCTTTAAATACCAATGCGGAAACCAAAGCACCTACGATACCTAATAAATAAAGTCCCATAAATACGAGTCCTTGCATATTAAAAATGCCAAGTACATCCGTATCTGCAACTACAAATCCCACAAGTACTGCATAGACAGGTAACCTAGCAGAACAACTAATCAGAGGACTTACTAAAATGGTAATAAGTCTTTCTTTAGGATCACTAATCGTACGCGTAGACATGATAGCTGGAATAGCACACGCACCACTAGAAATAAGTGCCACCATACTCCGACCGTTCATACCAAATTTCCGCATGACGATATCAAACATATAAACGGCTCTACTCATATAACCTGATTCTTCGAGCAATGAAATGAGCAGAAATAAAACTGCAATTTGCGGCACAAAAACCAAAACGCCTCCAAGTCCTGCAAGTAAACCATTGACCAATAAATCTGTCCACCATCCTGCTGGTAGGCTATTTGTCAGTAGAATACCTACCTCAGCAAATCCTGTTTCTATAAGATCCATAGGTACTGAAGACCAAGAATATATGGATTGAAACATAAGAAACATGATGGCAAAAAATATGATCGGACCCCAAAATCTGTGGGTAATGATATCGTCTATTTTATCAGTAAGTGACTTCTTTTCTCTTTTTGCCACTTTGATAGTTTCTCTGACGACTGGTGCAAAGTGGTTATAACGATCCATTGTCTCTCGGACTTGCAAATTCAGGTCATTAAAAGCCGACTGCTCGGTGATCGTTTTTATTTTGTTTTTTTGTTCTTCGTCTATGTGACTTAACCATTTATAGTGGTGGGCTATTACCTTGGCAGTGTAAAGACTAGTAGTAGATAAGTTTTTCTGAATCCTTGTTGCTACAAAATTTTCTACATCTGTAAAAACATATTTAATAGGATTTTCTAGACCTTTTATTTGTTGAGCTCCAGCAGAAATTTCATGTGTGAGGCTGTCTAAATGCTCATTATTTCTTACTGAAACTGGAATGACCTTTACCCCAAGATATTTTTCAAGTGGTTTTATGTCCAATATATCTCCTTGCTCAGAGATAAGGTCGATCATATTAAGCACAAAAATCATAGGCAAACCTAGATCAATAATCTGAGTGGCAAACAATAAGTGTCGTTCAAGTTGTGTTGCATCAGCTACATAGATGACCAAGTCAGGATAATTATCATTGTTCTTGTCTGTAAGTATATTAATGACAATTTTTTCTTCTGATGAATTTGGGTAAACACTGTATGTGCCAGGAAAATCGATGATATTAGCTTCAACACCATTTTCTAAAAGGATGGTTCCAGATTTTTTATCCACCGTAACTCCAGGGAAATTGGAAACATGCTGCCTTAATCCTGTCAAATGATTAAAAAGCGAAGATTTACCTGAATTAGGATTTCCCAAAAGGGCAATATTAAGTTTTGATGTCTTCATATTTGATTTTCCAGAATAATCGTTGCAGCTTCTTCTGTGCGAACTGCCAGTTGGTGACCGTCAAGTTTAATATAATAAGCACCACCGAATGGCGCTTTTCTGACCATGGTCACTTTTGCTTTTGGCAATACACCGAGGTTTAGCAATTTGCAGGTACTTATGCCTACATCTAGCTTTTCGATAAATGCAGATTCTCCAGGTAAAAGACTTAATAAAGTACGCTCCGAACTCATGTTGCTATTTAGACTAATTTTAATTTGCAAAGATAGCAAAGAATTTATTCTGCCCAAATTTTTCGCACTAGTCAATGTATGATTAAGGTCATCTACAATGATGGATTGCTTTTTGAAGAGGTTGAATTGGGCATTTTAAATGGTTTTATCTATAATTTTAACAAAATTTTAATTTTTAGGTCAAAATCACTAGGGGTATTTCCTTCTTCATGCATATTACTATCAAATATCAAGATATGATGAACAATTCACTCAAGGTTATTGCTCTCAGGGAGATGCGTATCTTAAAAACATTGACGCCAGCACAATTGGAAACATTAGCAGCTGAAGCAATTTTCGGCAAGGTTGCTAAAAATGCTGTAATATACAACATCGGGTCGCCGATGGATTATGTATATTTGGTTGAAAAGGGTAGTGTGAAATTGGGAATGGTTGCATCGTGTGGCAAGACATTGACCAAGGAACTTGTTTATGACAATGAAGTTTTTGGAGAAAATATCTTTACTTCAGAACTCATTACGAAGGAGTATGCTGAAGCCATGACAGAAGTTAAGTTTTACAAGATTCCTGTGGGTGTATTTCAATCTTTAATAGTAGAAAATAATGTTTTTGCAACTTCGATAATGAATATCATCGTTACCAAACTTCAGAATCTGGAAGAAAGGTTACAGAATTTTGTGTTCAGAAAAGCAAAAGAAAGAATAGTAGATTTCATCTTCCGTACGGGAACTCGTAAAGGTGTTAAAATTGGTATCAATGAATGTCTGATTGATCATGGTATGTCTCATAGGGAAATTGCATATCTCACAGATACAAGTAGACAAACAGTGGCAAGGATTCTTAATGAGCTGAAAAAAGAAAATTTCATTCATTATGGATCTAGAAAAAGTAGCAAGATTCTAATTAGAGATCTCAATACGCTTCAAAATTATGTAATGGTTGGCTAAGATTTATACATAAAGCAAATTTGAATGCAATATTTATTCGCAATTTAATTTCTTTTAGATAGTAGTTTGTTAGATATTATTGGTTAATTGGTTTAAACTATGAAAAAGTGAAAAGGCTCTGAGTTGATCAGAGCCTTTTATGTTTGATTCAAGGGGTTTAAACCCTTTGAAAAATCCTATTCCTTTAAAGAATTTTTTACGAGTATAATGGCGACGTATTTCAATCCACCAACATTTTTTCTCTATCTAATTGTTGTTGTTTTATGTTTGTAGGTACATCCCTGTATTCATATTGCTGATTTCTAAGTTGTGGTATATAACCTACTTCTCGGATAGCATTCTGAATACCATCAGCTGTAAATCTAAAGGCAGCACCTGCCGCAGAAACTACATTTTCTTCTATCATGATGCTACCAAAATCATTGGCACCTGCATGAAGACAAAGTTGGGCTGTCTTTTTACCCACAGTAAGCCATGAAGCCTGAATGTTTATGACGTTCGGTAACATGATTCTGCTCATGGCTATCATTCTGATGTATTCGTCACCCGTACATTGATTTCGTGCAC
>JBGSOH010000368.1:0-2218 GCA_041739205.1 Saprospiraceae bacterium | reverse complement strand
ACATAAGGCAGTCTCTCAAAGACTTACTACTCAATATCCAGAGTTAGATATCACGACTCAGTATGCTGGTATCACGGCACAGCTAGGACAACAATTGCAAATGGAACAAGCGTCTGCTTCTATCAAAGTAGGAGAGCCTGCACCAGATATTTCTTTGCCTGGACCAGATGGGAAAATGAGAAAATTGTCTGACTATAAAGGAAAAGTAGTATTAATTGACTTTTGGGCATCTTGGTGTGGACCTTGTCGTAAAGCAAATCCGCATGTGGTAGAGATTTATAATAAATACAAAGGTCAAGGATTTGATGTATTTAGTGTGTCATTAGATGGTATAGATAGCCGTACAGCTCAGAGATTTACAGATCCTGAACAGCTTAAACAACAAGTAGATGGATCTAAGCAAAGATGGCTTGCAGCTATCGAGCAAGATCAATTATCATGGGATGGTCACGTATCAGACCTTAAAAAATGGGAAAGTGCACCTGCAGGTACATATGGTGTAAGAAGTATCCCACAAACATTTCTAGTAGGTAGAGATGGCAAAATCGCAGCTATTAATCCTAGAAATGACCTAGAAGAACAAGTGAAGAAGTTCTTGTAATAGGATTATTCCAAAAATATAAAAAGCCGAATGATGAGTTAATTGTCATTCGGCTTTTTTATTAAATGGGTAACAGCAAATTGATAATCAGTTGTTTCTCTTTAAGGCTTGGGTAGAGAACGGTTTATTATAAATAATTTTGTGTTTTCGGACCGGACTCATCATTTTATTTATTGAATAATTAATTTTTTATATACAAATCCATGAGATTCCATTTCAAACTTCAAAACATAGGTGCCTGGGAGTTGATTTGAGTTAATTGTTGTTGTTTCATCTACTGATGAAATACGCTCTATGAGTCTTCCATTTATATCGTACATTTCAATTGTTTTAATTGGTTCATTAGCTTGAATAGAAAGTTTACTTTCTTTTTGAATGGGATTAGGAAAGATATTAATTTCCGAAATATTATCTATCTTTTCTTCATCTAAAGTGCTGACAATATCTGGAATAGTTGGGTTAAACTCAAAGGCAAAAGATGACCAAGGTTTAATGCCCCAAAAAGATATATCAACTTTAGCAAATTCATCAGGTACTCTTTGGTTTATGACCTGCAAATAGTAGTTACCATTTTCTAATGGAATCAAATTGTCTAGGATAGTACTCCAACCTTGAAAAACGACATCAAAGTCTTTCAATTCTCCATTCAATTTATTTAAAACTAGATATGTCGGTATGTATGTTTTCTCCAAAGATTCTTTTAGCTTGATACCATCATAATATAAATCTGAATAACTTGTCAAATTGCATGCTACTATAATATCATCATCTTTTGAAAAATAATATTTTAAATATCCTAAAGCACCGGGGTTAGGGTTATTTTCGGCATTCGTTTTTATCCATATAATTTCCCCGTTAGTATCAAAACAAATAAAATATTGAAAATAATTTCCAAGACTTTCGTAGTGAATTTGGTAATTAATCTTAAGGTAGTCTTCACTAAAACCAGAAAAATAAACATTTTGATTTTTATCTAAAATAAAATTATTATCACTATCGGCGTTAATTCCAAACTGCTTAAACCATAAATAATTTAAATTTTTATCTAATTTTAATAAAAATAAATCATTCGCTACATACAGCCCACTAGTAGGGAAATTTTGATAATCAATTGTAAATTCTTGTCCATTAGCTTTTCCCATAATCCAAATGTTACCTTCGCTGTCAACTTCAAGCTGATTGACACTCTCTCTTGATTCTCCTCCAAAACTAGACCCCCCCGAAACTTCATATGTGTCAGCATCCATGACAAACAAAAAAATCTCTGTATCGTAATTAGTGGCCTCCGTTCTGTAATTTTGCTTTAATGTATACCCTTCAAGGGTAATTTCCAACGATTGAAAACTACCAGCAATATAATATTTACCATCATGATATGCTACTGATTCAATACCACTCCAATAACTTTCAATTATAAATGATTGATCCAAGACTAGAGAGGCGGTAAAAGCGATAAGATATCCAAAAGGGTTTTTTGTCTGTTCAGAAGTAGGTGAATTAAGTTCCTTATCTTCATTTATATACAAATCGCCACTATATAAACCAAAACAAATCAATCTATTATTCAAGAATATAATTTTTGCTCCTATGCTTCCCGCTTCTAATCTTACTTTACTA
>JBGSOH010000367.1:0-2153 GCA_041739205.1 Saprospiraceae bacterium | reverse complement strand
ACTGATATGTTTTATGGCTTTAGTAATCTCGAAACACATCGAATTAAAAGCAGGTGTATCGATAAGAAAGTTCATAGATGAATCCAAAAAAATAGTAGATGGCCAAATCCTAAATCATATAACCCATAAAACCGTCATTGTGAAGGCAGAGCAAACACCCAAAATGGCCGATTTGGTGGCTAAGTTATTTCCACCGCACTAAAAGGTACAAGTCAGGTGGTGTACTAGTCTATTATCAAGCCAACAATCTCATCAATCCTGAAGATGACATCTCATCGTCGATATGGACAGGAGCAGAAAACACTACATGGGAAAACCCATCCAACTGGTCAAACAATGCAATCCCTTCATCCGAAAGTAAGGTGATCATTCCTTCATTGGCACCACATTTTCCTGTTCTCAATAGCAATACTACGATCAAAAAAATAGAATTAAAATCAGGAAGTTCGTTGATATTGCAGTCTTCTTCGTTTTTAAATGTGGATGATTGATGGGGAATGAATTTCAGATATTATTTATTGGAAATTAATTCATCCTAGAAAGTGACAGTTTAAGCTTGATTACAAAAATTAAGTTCAGAAAGGTCTTCAATCTTGGCAATCCATGCAAAACGATAATATAGTTTTCCTGACTTGTCCCCAGTAAATTTAGTGCGTTTTTAAATTGCTGAAAATCAGCATTATAATGATTTTTTTATGTAAATTTACCGCACTAAAGGGGTATTTGGACATGAAAATCAGGGTAGTAATGACCGCATCAAAAGCTAAGGCGGTTCAAATAGTACGGTATCAAAACAACAAACGAACCATTTTACACCATATCGGATCGGCTCATACTGAAGCTGAGTTGGATGAACTTCTATTATTAGCAGAAGAATGGATCAAAGACTTCTCAAAACAATTATCCATTTTTCCTGACGAAAGTCCAAATAAATTAATTCATCTCAATCACTGTACCTTTATTGGAGTTCAATATAGTTTTTTCTACCGGCAGATTAGTGTCATACAGGATAAAATGGGATTTGCTAGTCTGCCACTTTTATTGAATGATTTAGTCACGATGAGAATTTTTGAACCTGCATCCAAACTTCGTTCCCTAGACCTTATGGAACAGTTTTTTGGTATAAAACATAGCCGCAAGAGCTATTATAAGATAGCTCCCCAATGCGTAGACTTAAAGGAAAAGGTAGAGATGAAAGTAGTGGAGTTTGCAAAAGAGCATTATTCATTCAATTTTGACATTGTCTTTTATGATGTGACAACACTTTACTTTGAGACCTTCGAAGAAGACGACCTACGAAAGAATGGTTTTTCAAAAGACGGTAAATCGCAACAACCTCAAATATTAGTGGCATTAGTGGTTACCAAAGAAGGTTTTCCAATCGCATTTGAAGTATTCAGTGGAAATACTTTTGAAGGACATACCATTATTCCTACCATACAAGATTTTATCGATAGAAACAAAGTCAAAGCGTTTACAGTGGTCGCAGATGCAGCAATGATTAGTTCACAAAACATAACTCAATTAAATCAAAATGAAATCAACTATATAGTAGGCGCAAGAATGGGTAATCTCTCAATAAAGCTACTTGAAACAGTAGACAATCAAATCGTCAGAGAAGATGGTAAAAGTATAAGGATAAAGACAGAATTAGGATATTTAATTTGCAGTTATTCTTCTGTGCGATACCGCAAAGATTTGTATGAAATGAACAAACAAATCGAAAAAGCAAAACAGGTAATACAAGTGCCATCAAAGAGCAAAAAACTAAAATTTACAAAGACCAAAGATCAAAAAATGGAACTTAACGATGAGCTTATTGAGAAAACAAAAAAGTTACTTGGTATCAAAGGTTATTACACAAATTTAGAAGAAAAAATAGTGGACAATAAAACAATTATAGCACGTTATCATGAACTATATAAAATAGAACAGGCATTTAGAGTATCCAAAAGTGACCTGCAAACCAGACCCATATTCCATTTTAAGGAACAACCAATAAAACTGCACATACTGATATGTTTTATGGCTTTAGTAATCTCGAAACACATCGAATTAAAAGCAGGTGTATCGATAAGAAAGTTCATAGATGAATCCAAAAAAATAGTAGATGGCCAAATCCTAAATCATATAACCCATAAAACCGTCATTGT
>JBGSOH010000362.1:0-3380 GCA_041739205.1 Saprospiraceae bacterium | reverse complement strand
ACGCATATTATTTGGTAAAAAAGCAGAGCGATTTGTATCCGCCCCTTACGATGGTCCTAATCTGTTTAGCGGCCTAGAACCCGAGCAGCCACTGCAAGTGCAAGCAGAGCCAGTAGCCGTCACTCATGTACCAGCACACGAAAGGAAGAAAACAAACCATAAAGGCAGAACACTCCTAGAAAAACTACCAGAAGGCATCGTCGTAGAAGAAACCGACCTCGAACCAAGTGAAAAGCCCGAGCAATCGGTATTAATGGGTACCGAGATACAACGTAAACTAGCATATAAGCCAGGTAAGTTTTACATAAAACAACTCAATAGACCTAAGTACATAGATAGACAAACGGGTAAAATTTATATTGCAGCAAAACCCAAAGATGCCATAGACAGATGTGAAGCAGATACATCATTGATAGCCGATGTAGTAGTATCAAAATTTGTAGATCACATCCCCGAATATCGTAAGCAACAACAGTACAAAAGAGATGGTGTGGTGATACCTTCTAGTACGATGAATGACTGGACACATAGAACAGCCGAGTACCTTAAGCCAGTAGCCGAAGCCATTAAGCAAGCCATTATTGATACGAAGTATATCCAAGTTGATGAGTCTACCATAAAAGTAATGCAAAAAGACAAAACCAAAATAGGTTATATGTGGGTGATCAATAGCCCGCAATTACGGATGAGCTATTTTGACTTTTATGAAGGTAGAGGCAGTAATGTACCAAAGTTGATGCTAGAAAATTATGAAGGCGACTTACAGTCTGATGGGTATAGCGCATACGAAGTATTAGAAAAAGTTAACACTAAAATGACCTTCTTCAACTGCCTAGCGCATGCAAGGAGAAAATTTGAAGATAGTCTCAACTACAATAAAGAAATAAGTAGCACCGTGCTGACAAAAATCCAGAAATTGTACAAAGTAGAGCAAATGTGCCGCGATGAAAACCTCAATGACAACGACAGAAAAGCGAGGCGACAAGAACTCAGCAAGCCCATATTGCAAGAACTTAAAGAATACTTAGACGAACAAGCACCTAAACAGATCCAAGGCACGCCCATACACAAAGCCATTGGCTATACACTCAATAGATGGACTAAACTAGAAGCATACATCGACCATGGACACATAGAAATAGATAATAATTTAGTAGAAAATGCCATACGACCACTAGCACTAGGGAGGAAAAATTATTTGTTTGCAGGATCTAAGGACGCAGCAAAGAATATTGCAATTTATTACACAATATTCTCATCATGCAAGAGCTTAGAAATCAATCCGACTGCCTATCTCATATATGTACTCAATGAGTTGCCAAATCACTCCATCAAGGACATAGCTAAATTTACCCCGGAAGCTTATTCAAAATTACAATCGAAGTAGAAGGTAGTTCGTCGGATGCATACAATTCTATAACAATTGCCACTTCTTGTTTTAAGTATCACACCTCTTTGGTTATTTGTTATGTATAAATCTGCATCATTCAAATCCATAAAACCAGTCCCCGCAGTTGGTTGACAAACATTACCTATACCATCACCATTATCATCTTCTTGTCCAGAGTTAGCTATGTCGATACAGTTGTCGCACATATCGCCTACACCATCTGTATCTATATCCGATTGGTCTGGATTATTTGCTAAAGGACAATTGTCTTGAGGGTCCGCGATACCATCACCATCTGAATCTAGACAGGTCTCCTCTAGTACCATAACAATGTCTTCGCAGTCAGGAGCATTTCCAGAAATATCTATAAAACCAAAAACTTTATTGCGATTGATGATAAATGCCAATACACAGCATTCGTTGAGAGATGTATTATTGACCAATGTAAGATTGCCTTGAATGATACGCATACTGTCTAAAGCTTCTATATCAGTGAGACTCGTATTGCCGTTTATCGATAAATGGACTAAGTTTTTTACTGTTTCTAAGCCTGCAAGGTTAGTCATAGATGAGTTGTTGATTAGAACTACAGATCCATATTTGGGACGATGTATCAGTCCATTTAGATTAGCCAAAGAGCTACAATCTCGAATATCTAAATTTTTGATTTGTGCTATTGGGGGAAACGCATTTCCCGTAAAATTGGGACTGTTGGATATTTTTAAGGTCTCTACATTTTGCAATGCAGGAAAGATATTGTAGTCGCTTCTTTGGGTTTGTAAGTTTAAAGATTCGGATATCGTAGTTAATAGTGCGAAAGCATCAAAATTATTCAGATCACCAGTCAGGTTTAAGAGGGTAGCTTGTGGCAATGTTGCGAAACCTGTGATGTCATCCGCTGTAATACTAATATAGTTGGATTGAGTTAAGGCATTGAAGCCAGATAAATTTTGTGCAGTGATATTGACCTGATTTACATTTACTAATGCGTCAAATCCTATAATATCTTGTGCCGTAATACTAATATTGCCATTAATGTTTCCTAATGCATTAAAACCAGTTACATTGCCAGAAGATGTAATATTTATGTTTTGTGCATTTTGGATGGAGTTGAAGCCATTGACAGCTTGTGGTGAACTGATTGAAATGTCACTTACCGTTGTTAAAGTATTAAATTGAGGAATATTACCAGAAGCATTTATGGTTAGGTTTTGTGTAGATTGCAAAGCATTGAAACCTGAGATATTGGTCCCTGTCAAATTAATATCACCATTAACCTGTATTAAACTATTTAAAGCATCTATGGTGTCACTGTGGATAGTTAAGTTATTATTGATTTGTGTGACGGCATTAAAACCTTTAAATGACTCTAAACTACTATTCCAAGAAAAAATAGAAGGAAAAGCCTGCAAACTATTGAATCCATTAATGGTATTATCTATGTTTAAGTTAAAAATATTGACATATTGCAATGAATTGAAACCAGTGACACTACCACCGGTTAAATTTAAATTATTAATACTAGAGATTTCATTAAAACCAATAATCGTGTTTACATTATTTATACTAATATTATTACAGGATTCTAAAAGTGGAATATTTATTTCATCGATTTGGCTAAAATCAATAATATAAGCCTGTTTTAGATTTGGCAATGAAACACTAAGATTGCTGGGTTGATTCGAATAATTTGTAATAGACATGCCTCCAACATAACTTAAATTATTAACAGAAACAGTATTTAATACATGATCAAAGTCTATAAAAAATACTCCGTTTACTGAATCTAAAGAGTTGAAAGAAATATCTGATAAAGAATTTAATTTGTAAAAGACACAATTACCATCAATTTTTAAAATGGATGACAACCCACTTACATTAGTTATGGGATCAATATTATCATTATCAAAAGATAAATCTCCAGTTACCACCTCACAACCGGGATAGTCACTCACGTATTGATTTACTTCAGCTTGAGTAGTCAAATTTG
>JBGSOH010000327.1:0-10288 GCA_041739205.1 Saprospiraceae bacterium | reverse complement strand
TGAGTTTTAGTCTCGCAGACAACGTAGAATTCGCAGATTTTTTTTTGAAAAAGATTCTTGCCACTAAGGCGCTAAGGCACAAAGTTTTTTTTGGATGGAGATGGATTTACCGATGAGGTTTATCTCACAGACTACGCAGATTTCGCAGATTTTTTAGAAGAAGTTTGTTGGTGCTTTGGTCACAAAGTGTTTTGGATGTTGCAAACAAGTTTACAACTCCATTACATACTTCCGAAGGAGAGAAATGTTAAAATATTTATAAAATAACAAATTTTAATCCCACTGAAATCACTTAGATAATATCAAAAAGTTAAAGTTTCAAATGTAAGAAATTTGTATTGAAATAATACCGTTATTTGCAGTAACTAAATCAAAGATATTATGGGTACATCACTATTTGAATTTGTAGGTAGAGTAGGTAATATGGTATATTACAAACTTGATAAAAAGCCAGTAAAACGCAGGATCGGAAAGGTTGATCTGGAAAAGATGCGGACAGCTCCACAATACGAAGAAACGCGTAAAAATCAGTATGAATTAGGTGTTGCAGCTAGCGGTGGAAAGCTTTTCAGAGAAGGATTATTGCAATTTACCAAAGGGTTCACGATTCATTCTTACGCTTCGGATGTAGTGTCCATCTTGCTAAATACTTTGCGTAGTGATACGACTCAACCAAAGGGGCAAAAACAAATAACTAATGGGCTAAAAAATGTTGCTTCACAGCTGGCTTTCAGCAAGTTAGATATATTTAGCAAACGAGAAACATTGTTTTATAAAAATACATTATTAAGAAAAACAAACGATGAAAAGTCGTGGAGACTGAATCGAAATATTCTCTTCGGGAAAGGAGTAAAGGGTTATCAAATGAGTGTGAAAATAGGTTATTATCACGTGGATTTTGAAGGAAGTATTGCCAATTATGAAGAAGTATTATCTATGGCATGTCATCGCAATGAAATGATAGAATTTAGCGATTTCAAACTTCCAAAGTCTAATAAAAACAATACTACTCCGTGGACTTTTGTCATCGTGCAAGTGTGGCGAGAAGGCAGTTTTCAAGACATCACAGGAATGACGTATATGTCTATAGTGGACGTAGTGGACAATGATGCTTTAAACGATGCTCTTGACGAAAATAATGAGCCATTATTGCATAAATGCGGGCGTGAAATGGAAGAAGGGCATGGATTGCAAGAGTTTCAAACTCGAAATAGCAAGGGTATCGAAGTTAAAAACTTCGACAATCAGAATTTGATTCATGGACATAGCCGTAATAGGGAAGATATTGTGAAATTTGGTGGGCAAAATGATTGGGGTGAGGCTATAGGAAAGTTGTGGTAGGCAAGTGATCGCTAAACGACATTGATAATGGGGGTTAATATATCTTATTTTTCCATAATTGAGACTCACCCAATTCCCCATGTTTTGTCCAAAGCGTGGTATCAATGATGCTAGATCTACTTTGATCAATAATAATAACATCAGCACTCTGATCAATTATACTACCAAAGTATATATCATTGGTTATTTTTTTCATTGGCGTATGCCAAAAGAAAGATTCTTCATGGATAAATACTTTTGCATCCTTAAAATCATTTACGTCGTAAGATGCCAGTGAATTGCCGAAACCATTGACATCATAGTAATAAAGGTGAAATGGAAACTTATTGAAATTCGTAAACGTAAAATAACAAACCAAAGTCAAAAGAAAGAATGAAAAAAAATGGTGATAAATCCTTTTTTTACCTTCTATTAAAACAGCTATCAAAATTAATGATAAGTACCAAATCATCAGGCCTTGACTCACCAAATTCCTATAAAAAGGGAACTTCCTTAGCACTATGGACATGATCAAAAATATAAGTATTAAACTAAAAATATATAAACCTAAATCAGTTTTCTTACGTCCTAGCCATGCTAAAATAAAAGACAATAAGATCATAACAACTCCCAACCAAGTGTAAGGTCCTGTCCCAAAAAAATCATTAAACAATCCCTGAAAATATCCACTTGTAAACGCACTTTGTATAAATGTCATGGTGCTTTCTTCTCCTGATGCCACATATTTGTTATCCAAAATAGATGCCCATCCTGAAAATGTTACCACAGGAAGATATAGTATTAAAACAAGGACAAGGATTTGCAAAGTACTTGAAACAAAACTATAATTTACTTTGCGATCAATGATCATTTTTAAACAATACCCACAAGTCAGTCCGGTCCATAAATATAAATAAGATGGCATCGTCCACATACCTAAAGCGTTTACAAGTATATAAAATATCATCTTGCTTTCTTCTTGAGTCCTACTGTAATAATATAATTGAGCAAATGCAATCCATCCTAACAACAAATGAAGACTGTATCCTCGAGCTTGAGTAGAAAAACCCATGATAGGAAATACTGACATTAGCAGTAGAATGATGAGTATTCTCATAACCTTGGATTTGATTAAATTTTCAGAAAATGTATAGATATTTACCATCATCAATGCTGTAAAAACACCTGACAACAATCTTCCAGAAAATATTAAATCATCCGCAATATATTTAAACCAATGATTTATTATATTAAAAAGGATATGATTATTCGGAAGTGGGTAATGACTGATGGTCTGAAAAAATGGTTTATCTACAAAATTTAGTGCTGAAAAAACTTCATCTGTAGCATACAATGCTTTGCCTTGCCAAAACCACCAATTAACCATTGTTAATATGAAAATCAATAAGCCTTCTTTCGTTATTTTGGGAATATTAAATTGGCTTATCCTTGTTTCTGAATTATTTCGATTTTTATATAATGTCCGTACAATGATCAAACAGAAGATGACTAGGAACCAAGAATACCATTGTCCAAAAGATTTGACATCAGTTGTAAAAAATAAATTGGTCCACTGATCGCTTTTATAAAAATTTGGGTTGAGTTGTTGATACCAAAGTACTAAGTCTGGGTATGAATTTGTGTTGTACCAAAAGGCATAAAAAAATACACAACAACTAATTATTGACCAGAAAAGCAACCAAGATGATGTAATTTTGATGTTCATTTTTACAAATTATAACTTTAGGTATTTTTACTGAATTTAAACAACAAAAAACACTCAATGATGAGTCTACTTCTAAAAAACAAATTTATTGATATTCAACCGCTTTTCACCCTAACCATAAAGGTTTACGTTTGATTACCAATGCAGTAGAAATCATTGTTCTCCATTTATACGAGCTAATGACTTCTCTGAGTAACTCAACGATACAAATGTAAATATTTCTGACATTACTACAGTTAAACCGTAGATTTATTAAGACATCATCGTCACTTCATTTGTCATAAAAGCTAATTTCTATAGTAAAATCAAGCAATTTCATCGATAATATTTTCATTGTCAAAAACAATAAAGCTAAATTTGTCATTATAATGTCACAAAATCAAAAATTAAAACGAGTGAAGTATTTATTTAGTGTTGTATTAGTTTGTTTCATCTCTGTAGTTCATGCACAATTTCCTATGGGTGGCGGTGCTAAAGGGCCAACGATAAAAGGAAAAATTGAGGGTAAAGTAATAGATTCTCTTTCAAATGATGTAGTAGGATTTGCAACAATCTCTCTTAAGAAAAAGGGTAGTTCTATAGTTATCGATGGCGTATTGAGTGAGGATAATGGTCTTTTCAAATTTGACAATGTAGTCACAGGTGCTTATGATCTTTATGTATCCTTTCTAGGTTATAATGAAAAAAAGGTAGCGGCAGTAGAAACAACACTAAAGTCTCCTGATATAAATATAGGAAATGTCTCGCTAGTACCAGCCACCTTCCTGCTAGATGCTGTGGAGATCAAAGAAGAAAGGACACTTATAGAAAACAAAGCCGACAAACTAGTCTTTAATGCTGAAAATGATGCATCTATCGCTGGTGGAGATGCCACAGATGTATTGCGTAAAGTGCCTATGCTGTCTGTAGATTTGAATGGAAATGTGTCACTGAGAGGCTCACAAAACGTCAGAATACTGATCAATGGAAAACCATCTGGTATGTTTGCAAGTAATGTAGCAGACGCGCTTAAGATGTTTCCTGCAGATCAAATAAAACAAGTAGAAGTCATTACTTCTCCTTCTGCAAAATATGATGCTGAAGGTAGTGCAGGATTGATTAATATCATTACTAAAAAACAAAATATCGAAGGTATCGCTGGTAGTGTCAATGCGTCGGTTGGCAATAGACAGAATAGTCTTTTTACGAATCTTAATGTCGGTAAAGGTAGACTTGGATTAAGTGGTAGTGGTGCTTTGTTTTACTCAACACCAGCAAATGGTGTTACTACTTTTTCTAGACAAGATGAAACAGATGCTGGACCCAGGGTCATAACTCAAAGTGGTGTACAACGTACATCTCGACTTGGTGGCAATGGTTCAGTAAGTGCTTTTTATGATTTTAATGGTTACAACAGTATTAATAGTTCATTCAATTTTAGAGGGTTTGGGTTTGATCTTGATGGTACCACAGATGGTAGTCTTACAGATCCAAGTCTTGGGCTGAGTGATGTATTTACAAGAGAAAATACTGGGAATAACTTTTTCGGAGGATTTGACTGGAATACTGATTATACCAAAAAATTTGAAAAAAGAGAAGGACAAGAGTTGTCATTTGGAGTACAATATTCAAAGCAAAACAACAACCAAGACAACCAAGTGAAGGAAGTTCACTCGCTAGAATTTTTAAATAGAGACACTGAAGTTTTTAATGAGGGTATCAATCACGAGACCACGCTTCAGGTGGATTATGTACACCCCTTTACCAAATCAGTAAAACTAGAAGCAGGGTCTAAAGCAGTCATCAGAAATATTATTAGTGATTATACGACTCAGATACTGACATTCGGAAGTGGATATGTGCCATTGGTAGAAACGTTTAAATATGACCAAGATGTGTATTCAGGATATGCATCGATGAATTTTTTGGTGGCTAATAAATATTCAATTATAGCAGGCGCTAGATATGAAAAAACAGAGATTGCAGGTAAATTTAACGTGTTGGATTCACTCAACTTCAGTGGGATCGGTTATGAAAACTTTTTGCCAAATCTTGCCATCAGTCGTACATTCAAAAACTTCAGAACTTTAAAACTTGCATACAGTCAGCGTCTACAAAGGCCAAGTTTACAGTTTATAAATCCATTTAACAATAATAGTGATTTTATAAATAGGACTGAGGGAAACCCCGAGTTAGATCCTGAGATAGTCCATCAAGTAGAAGTGGCATACAATATTACCTGGAAAGGATTCACTACATTTTCTTCTGTATTTTACAAGTACACTGATGGTATTATTGAACAAATATTGAACATTGATAACAATGGACTTTCTGTCAATACATTCAAAAATATAGGTACTAATAATTCTATTGGATTCAATACTTTCATTTCCAAAACAGTAAATCTCGTCACATTACGTACGGGAGGTAACTTTGCGACATACAATGCCACAGGAATCGTCAATGGACAGGAAGCATCTAGAAAAAGTTATGAATACAACTTATTCATGAATGGCGAAATTAAAATAACTGGTACACTAAAAGCTGACTTTTTCGGATTTTTCAGATCTCCAGTACGTACCATCCAAGGTGACAATCCTTCATTTACGATTTATGGAATGGGAGTGAGAAAGGAATTTAAAAACTCAAGTATAGGTATCACACTGATAGAACCATTTAATGCAGATAAATTCTTCAATTCAAATATAGAAACAGCCGCTTTCACACAAACATCTTCTTTTAGCATCCCTTTCCGTTCGATAGGTCTAAACTACAGATATAAGTTTGGTAATGTAGACTTTAAAGAGCGTAAATCAAAAGTCAAAAACAATGACCTTAAGCAAGGTGGCGATGGTCAAGGTGGTGGCGGAGTAGGCACAGGTACTCCAGGAAACTAAAAAGATTAGAGCAAGTAGCTAGTTAAATTCATTAGGTAGCTACTTGCTCTAACATTATATTTCTAGAAATTGCAAAAAATAAAATTCCATTTTGTTTTACCCCGACCCTAAAAAGTGACAAAAATGAAATTTTAATTGTAGTTATGAAAAAGTTGGATATACTCAAGATTTTCTGAAAGCTTAAGCTTCATTATTCCGATTACTACGTCTATTTATCATTATACCTATCACAATTGAAAAAACACAATACGTTGTAAAAAACAAAGCACCTGGTGACAATTTCGAATTATTGATCGTTTCTACTGCAAATCCACCTTCATTATTTGCAATCGCACTTAGCTGTGATGAAATGATGCCATAAAAACCAATGTAAGCCATAAACATAGCGACTACAAATACATCCGCCATACTCCATTTGCCTAAGTAGAAAATGATATTCTGTACCATTTTATTATTTGCGATTTTAGAAGAATATAGGTACGCAGTGGATAATAATAACTTCACCAAAGGAAATACAATACTGAAAAACAAGATCATAATCCCTACTATTTTTATGTCTAGTCCACGAGCTTTGATTAATGTTTCCGTCACATCTAGGATAGATTTGCTTTGGTAATACATATATTGTCTATCAAAACCAACGTCGCTTCCAAGTAAGTTTATGGTGAATGAATTGAGTACAGCTTCGATGTCTATCATGGGTAGTGAGATACCAAGCAATAATAATATGACCGAATTGATAGTTATCAGTGTAATGCTCGTTTTAAAACCTAAGACAGAAATAAAAACCCAAGAAAGTACAAATGACAATAATAATCCACCATAAATCCATTGAATCAAACTTTCGATACTTTTTTCTTGCTCTGCTATTTTTGAAGTAAGCAATTCATTAGTCTCAGCTAAATCTTTAGTTTTGTATTTATCAAAAATATTTTGTCGTGGATCTACATACGTTTGAAGGTCTTCATCCTTGATGATTTTTTTAAGTTCTGCACGCATGATGTCTCTCAACTGTGGCTCTTGTTTTTTTAATTCGTTGGCGAGTTCTACAGCCATACCGGGTATGTATTTAGGGATATTCAGGAGTTTTATTTGTACGCCTGTATTTTCCTTTATAAGCTTTAAAAAAAATTTATTGACCTTCTCATTTTTTTCAGCTTCTGCAAATATATTTTCGAAAATCTTACCACTGTCTATGTATTCCTTATTTAGACCCCGTAAATATTTTTCTAATTCTACGATAACTTGGTCATAAGCTTTCTCTGAAATTTCAAACTCACTTATCCTATTTTCAAAAACTTTAAGGGCTTCGATTTTCCAATGTTGGATATTGAAAAGACCATAATTTATTTTATTTATCTCAGCAAGATCTTCTTTATTTTCTTTCAATAATTTATAATCAAAATGCAAGTTTATAGCAAAATAAGCAGCAGAAACTAAGAGAGCAGAAACGATGATGGATATGATATACTTCACTATTGATCTAGATTTCATTGATTAATATGTCAAAAGTAGTCAATAGAATCAAATATTTTTGTCTTATTCCCAATTATTTAGATTTCGTGTAGGGGAATGTTGGTTTTATTCGTTTCTTTGTTATGTTAATATAAATCATTATGATGGAGATCAGACATTCTATTCTATTTTGTTTTGCTTTTTTCATTCATAGCCAATTGAGTGCTCAAGACGTTATGTTTCCTGATAGACATAGTACAACATTTTCGGAAGCATGGTTGTCGTGTCAGACAGCACCTTCGCCGAATCCCTTGAGAGGTAATGGACATTGGATACTATATAATCTAAATGACACCTACGCTTTACAAAATTCTAAAATTTGGAATTTTAATACCCCTGAGAGGATCAATAGTTATAATAACGAATCTTGGAGTGTGAATCCATTACAAGGAAAACTTGCTGATGGGATGAGAGATGTCATGATAGACATATCGATAGATGGGATTAACTGGCAAGAATGGGGCAGGTTTACTATTCCAATTGGACCAGGATCTTCCATGTATCAAGGTGTAGCTGGACCAGATTTTGGAGGTAAAATAGCTAGATATGTGCTTATCACAGGGTTATCAAATCACGGAGGAACTTGCTATGGGCTGAGCGAAATCAAAATATTCGGTTCTGTAGCTACAATTAGTTCTGTAGAAGATCCATTAAAAGATGCTACAATAACTGCGAGTCCAAACCCTTTCAATAATGGCTCTGTTATAAGTCTAACTGACTTTCCTACAGGAGAAGCTAGAATTTCACTTGTAGACATCAATGGAAGAGAAATATTTTCAAAGAATATAGATATCCAAAGTAATAATACAACTTTTGATATTTCAGGTGCACAATTATCATCAGGATTATATTTCCTAAATATATCTCAAAACGGTGCGTCCAAATCCATAAAACTGGAAGTAATTAAATAGTAATCAGTGCTAATTTTACATAGAAATCAATTCTAGTCTAAATTTAAAATTAAAAAACATGAATGTAAGGAATAGTTTACTCACATTTATTATCATAGGAAATCTGTCACCTGTCATTGCACAACAGTACAAAGACTATATAGGTGCTGGAAATAATATTGGGATCACAGTTACCGCAAGTAGTAGCACTGGGGCATCCACACCTGCCAAAACGCTTGACGGATCTGGACTCGACGCTGCTACATATGACGCTTCTAGATTTCTAGGTCAGGCAACATTTGGTGCTGATATAGAATCGATAAACGATGTAAAAGAAATGGGTTATGAAGCATGGATAAATGACCAATTTACCAAATCACCACAAACTATCCTGCCCGTAATGAATACAATATGGGACGAAATTTATGCTTTAGATAATGAAACATTTGGACCATATGCGTTGCACTTTAACTATGCATGGTGGCAAACAAATATGACCAATCAAGACTTATTAAGACAGAGAACTGCATTTGCGCTCAGTCAAATATTGGTGACATCTATCAATTCTGATCTTCGTGATTGGGCAGATTGTTTAAGTTCTTATTACGATATTTTTGTCACAAATGCATTTGGCAATTACAAGGATATTTTGCTTCAAGTGACCAAACATCCAGCTATGGGTTACTACTTGAGTCACTTAAACAATCCTAGAGAAGATACAGAAAACAATATCCATCCAGACGAAAATTATGCTCGTGAGATCATGCAACTTTTCTCTATCGGACTTCACCAGTTAAATCCGAACGGAACGAAGGTAACCGATGGTAATGGCAACCCAGTACCTACCTATAATAACAATGACATAAAGGAATTGGCTAAAGTATTTACTGGATTAGGTGGTGGAGCTACACTAGATATGATGTATTGCCCAGATCAACCAGAATTCGGTACTAGTATGTATTGCCTAGACAAAACTGTACCCATGATTATGTTTGCATGGGCGCATGAACCTGGGCCAAAAACTTTCCTTGGACATACCATACCTGGAAGCACTACCTACACAAACGCAACTGCTATGGCGGAAGTAGAGAATGCTGTCGATTTCCTTTTTAACCACCCTAATACGGGTCCATTTGTATCTTATAGATTAATCCAAAGATTGGTCACTTCTAATCCATCACCAGAATATGTAGAAAGAGTAGCAGCAAAATTTGCTAATAATGGATCTAATGTCAGAGGTGATATGAAGGCAGTGATAAAGGCCATTCTCCTAGATGAAGAAGCAAGATCGCAAGAAGCTTATTTAAATCCGAATAGTGGTAAACTAAGAGAACCAATGCTAAGATATACACATATTTCTAGAGCATTACCTACAGACTCACATCGCGATAGATACTGGAATAATGGATATAATTATCTGGACGCAACTAGACAGCATGTCATGGCATCACCATCTGTATTTAATTTCTATGGCCCTGATTACCAACCTGTAGGAGATTGGTCTGCATTGGATCTAGTAGGACCGGAGTTTAAGATTCACAATACTGCCACATCTATTGGATACATTAATTCGGTACATGGTTGGACATTATGGAATTCATTGATGTACAGCTGGGAAGGCTCATGGCCTGATGATCAAGACGGTGTATGGTTACTACTAAATGAATTAGAAAGTGTAGCAAATGACACAGAAACATTAATCAATGAATTGGATAAGCTTTTAACGCATGGGCAGCTTTCTGATGAAACTAGACAGGTCATGAGAAATGCATTAAATCCTATGCAAACTCCTTGGGAGCAAGCGAGCCCTAATGGCGTTCGTGTAAAACTAGCACTTTATTTAATGATGATATCACCTGATTATAATTGTACAAAATAACAATACTATACAGTATAAAAAAACATAGAAAATGGCAAATAAAGGCAATACATTTAACCCAACTAGAAGAAAGTTTTTTGGA
>JBGSOH010000314.1:0-1525 GCA_041739205.1 Saprospiraceae bacterium | reverse complement strand
GTTACCCAAAACTACTGGTCCAGAATTATTCAATCTGACATTTGTAGAAGATATTCTTAATGCATCTGGTCAACCAAATATTTCCAGTGAAGATATGATGGCTACACTGTGTCAGTTTAGTGCTGATACCATCGCTGATGCCATAAAACAAGTTATAGGGAATGAATCATTTTCCATTTATTTGAGTGGAGGAGGCGCACACAATCACCATTTGGTAGATATTCTCAAATTGTTCTTGCCAAATTGTAGCTTTTGTAAAAGTGATGAGTTAGGTATTTCGGGCGACGCAAAAGAAGCAGTACTTTTTGCAGTGTTAGCAAACGAAACACTTGCAGGAAAACCTATAGACTTTGGTACTCGTCGTGGCGTACCAAGTGTGTGTATGGGTAAAATCTCTTTTCCATCTTAAATTAAGTAAAATCCATGGAAAATCAAAAATTGATCATTGCTTTTGATGCAAAAAGATTATTTAATAATTTTACAGGACTGGGTAATTACAGTAGGACATTGGTAAGGAATTTACAGACCTATTTTCCTGAGCATGAGTACTTTTTATTTACACCCAAAATTACTAAAAACGAAGAGACTGTATATTTTTTGGATAATGAGAAGTTTATCATCCACACACCTTCTTTAAATAGTCCATTGTGGAGATCTGTGGGAATGGCAGCTGATATTAATAAACTCAGGCCTAATATTTTTCATGGTCTAAGTCATGAGATTCCTTTTGGGATTCATAAAGGTATAAAAACGGTACTCACATTTCATGACCTGATTTACGAAAAATATCCTGAGCAATTTGGACTTTGGGATAGATGGATGTATAAATGGAAATATCGTTCTTCGGTGCGCCGTGCTGATCACATCATTGCGATAAGCGAAAGCACAAAGGAAGATTTAATATCTATGTATGAAGTGGAAGAAGATAAAATTTCCGTCATCTACCAATCATGTAATGATGTTTTTCAGATATTTGATGAGGAAGCAAAGCTTGACGACACTTTAGCAAATTTGAATGATTATTATCTTTATGTAGGGTCGATTATCGAGCGCAAAGGCTTGCTAAGCATCGTTTTTGCTTATGCCAAATTACCAGATGAATATCGAAAACCTTTTGTGGTCATAGGAAAAGGCGATAAAAAATACAAACAGAAAGTCGATGATATGATCAAATATCATGGTTTAGAGTCTTATTTCTATTTTGTGAATAGTATCAGTAATGAAAGACTCTTGGCTGTATATGACCAATCATTTGCCTTGGTTTTTCCATCCATTTATGAAGGATTTGGAATACCAGTGATAGAGTCTTTATTCAGGAATAAGCCAGTGATCACTTCATTAATATCTTCACTTCCAGAAGCAGCTGGTCCGGGAGCCATATTGGTAAATCCTTATGATCCTGATGAAATATGTCTCGCCATGATGGAAATCAATGATATGAAAAAATATGATCGTCTCAGTCGTGATGGTTATGCCTATGTGAATGATAGGTTTTCATCTGAAGGCACAGCAGTTCAACTTATGG
>JBGSOH010000204.1:0-3185 GCA_041739205.1 Saprospiraceae bacterium | reverse complement strand
GTGTAAGTACTTCAGTAAGTTCCCTCGGTCGATCTGTTCTGAAGTTGTAAAAAATCACCACATCATCTGACTTTATACATCCATCATTATTGGGAAGAAATCCATTATATAAAGGTTGTAAAAATTCATCCGTGACATCTTTATCGTAACTTTCTTGGATATCGTTAAGGATGCTTTCTGAAATATGGCCGACACCTTTTGTCAGAAGATCATAAGCTATTTTTACCCGTTCCCACCTTTTATCTCTATCCATGGCGTAGTACCTACCTACGACAGTTGCAATCTTAATATTAGAGTTTTCTATGACATCCATGACTGACTGTAGGAATGCTTTACCAGATTTTGGATCAGTGTCACGACCATCAAGGATAGCATGGATATATACTTCCACGTGATAATTTTTCAGAATTTCACACAAACCAATCAAATGATCTATATGCGAATGTACACCACCATCAGAAACTAATCCCAACAAGTGAATCCTTTTGGTATTTTTTTGTGCAAAATCAATGGCTTCCACAAAAGTATGGTTAGATAAGAGTTCTTTTTCTCGAATGGCTTTATTGATTCTTGCCAATTCTTGATAAACCACTCTTCCTGCTCCGATATTGATATGACCTACTTCTGAATTTCCCATTTGACCTTCGGGAAGACCTACATCTTCACCAAATGTGGTTAATGTGGCATTGGGATAGTCAGCTAATAATTTATCGTATGTCGGAGTATTTGCCGCAGCGATAGCACTCACTTCGGGATTAGGATTTATTCCCCAGCCATCAAGGATGATTAATGCAAGATTGTTCATCTTTTTATTTTATTTTAAGTTTTGTTTGTTAAAAATGAAATAAACATTAAAAAATATTTATGTAAATAAATTATTATTTATCAATGATTTATATATATTTAATGGGCTTTTGTGTAATATTAACATTTCAAATGAAACTAAATACTAAAACATTTTCGTTATTGTGGTGTGCAAACATACTTTATTTTTTTAATAGTTATTGTATAAACGTATTTTTTAAAAACAAAACAACCATTAAAGTGAAACAAATCTTCTTAGTTTTAGCCATTTTCCTTTCCTTTGGATTGTCAGCGCAATCTGAGACAGCTTTTTTTAATGCTTTCAAAAGTGCAGACGTTACGACCATTGAATCATATCTTGAAGATAATATTGACTTCTGTTTATTTGAAGATCAACAAATTATGAATAAAAAAGCTGCTATGACAAAACTTAAAAATTTTCTAGCTAGCCATACTATTACCAATGTAGAAGTCATGCATAAAGGCGTTTCTAAAGACAAGTCATCTCAATATAAAGTTGCAAAAATCACCACTTCAAAAAACACCTTTAGAGTTTTTGTTTATGCAACAGGTGCGATAGGTACCAAAACAGTCAAGGAAATTAGGATTGATAATTTTTAATTACCTTTGTATACTATTTTTGTGTTGGTAATAATTTAAAATTCATTTTGTCTCCATTTAGGGTCGGGGTAAAACAAAAGGAATTTTATAAAAGTACAATTTTGGGATACACCCAGAATACCCCATTTTTCTGTTGGCCCTAATTTAAAATTCACATTGTCACCATTTAGGGTCGGGGTAAAACAAAAGGAATTTTGAACTAACTGTAATTTGGGAATACTCTATTAATTCTCATTTTACTGAAGACCAATATCCTACAATACTTCCACACTATATCCACAACTAAAAGTCTCCGTAGGCTTTAGAGATTTAATCCCTTCTTTAGTCACTAAATTTCCATCATGATCGATTGTATCTGCGATGCCATGCCATGGTTCAATACATACAAATGGTGCTGATGGTTTGGACCAAATACCGAGATACGGAAAATCGTCAAAAGAAAAAACAAGGCTTCTGTCAGATTCAGCTGATCGTAATGTTATTTGATCCGTTTTTAAATCCTGAAATACCAAAGCATCTTTGATGAATGTTTCATTTTCCAAAGGTATATGGCTATTTTCCATTCCAAGTTCAAATGAATTGCCCAAAAGTCCATGCTCCAATAGTCTTTTATTGGCAGTTTTGTCTTTATTAAATTCTAAAACAAAGGCTTGTTGATGGTTTGTCCCTCGATCAATTGGCACATTAAAAGCAGGATGAAATCCAACACTAAAACACATCTCGTCTATAGATGACGTATTATTGATAGCTACAGAAACAAAAAGTTTGTTTCCATCTATATGATAACTTACCTTCAATGTCCATTCAAAAGGATAGACAACCCGAGTAGCTTCTGAGCTTTTCAATAAAAATGAGATCTTCGAATCTTCATGACTTACCATTTCAAAAACCATATCTCTTGCAAATCCATGCTGCGAAAGTTGATAATTCTTGCCTTGATAATTGTAAGTATTGTCTTTAAGCTTTCCTACGATCGGAAACAGAATAGGTGCTCGTCGCCCCCAAAATTCAGGATTTCCTTGCCAAAGGTATTCTATTTTATGGTTTTTGCCAAAGATACTTTTTAGTTCTGCTTCTAGATCATCAATACATACACGTAAGTTTTCGTTTTCGATGATATACTCCAAAGCTATTAGTTTTTACGAGTGGTAAAAAAGTACACTAGCTTCTCCAATGAATCTCTAGAATCATTAGCAGGTAATGTTTTCAGGATGTCGAGTGCTTCTGCTTGGTATTTGAGCATCATGTTGTGTGCATATTCTAATCCACCTTTTTCCTTGACAAACGTGATAACTTCTTTTACTTTCGCTTCGTTTGTACTGTCCGTTTTGATATAGTTGATGATCTTATTTTTTTCAGATTTAGTGGCATTTTGCAATGCGTAAATCAATGGCAGCGTCATCTTTTTTTCTTTGATGTCTATGCCACGTGGTTTACCTATATCATCATCTCCGTAATCAAATAAATCATCTTTGATTTGAAATGCAATACCTATTTTTTCACCAAAATCCCACATTTTCTTTATCAAAACAGGATCTTCTGTGGTAGATGATGCACCCGACGAACAAGCAGCCGCAATGAGTGAAGCTGTTTTTTGACGGATGATTTCAAAATAAATGGCTTGGTCTATATCTAGTTTTCTTGCTTTTTCTATTTGCAAGAGCTCACCTTCACTCATTTGTTTTACAGCCGTGGAGAGTGTCTGAAGATGATTATAATTTTTGGTTTCTAAGGCGACCAAAAGTCCTTTCGAAAGTAAA
>JBGSOH010000158.1:0-17285 GCA_041739205.1 Saprospiraceae bacterium | reverse complement strand
AAAAATCCCTACCCAATTCCACATCCACCACCCAAAACCCACTTACTCCCAAAATTTCAATTCGTAATTCGTAATTCAAAATTCGTAATTTAGATGAATAAATTCCTACCTTTGCGCCTTCAAAATAGATATTATGCAAATGATTAATATTACACTTCCTGATGGCAGTGTGAGACAATACGAACAAGGTGTATCAGCGATGGGTGTCGCGCTTTCGATTAGTGAAGGTCTTGCTAGAAATGTACTTGCCGCTTCTGTCAATGGCGAAGTGTGGGACGCAAATAGAGCCATCGATGCGGATGCCAATGTCAAATTATTCACTTGGAATGATAAAGAAGGCAAGGCGACATACTGGCATTCATCTGCGCACTTGATGGCAGAGGCATTAGAAGCTTTGTATCCTGGTGTAAAATTTGGCATAGGACCTGCGATAGATAATGGATATTACTACGATGTGGACATGGGCAGCACTACTTTGACGCCTTCTGATCTACCAAAAATTGAAGAAAAAATGCTCGAACTTTCTCGTGCAAAAAGCACGTTTGAGCGTAAAGATGTATCAAAATCAGATGCTATAGCTTACTTTACAGAAAAAGAAGATGAATATAAATTAGAATTGCTAGAAGGATTGGAAGATGGAAAAATCACTTTCTATACCCAAGGCAATTTTACAGATCTTTGTCGTGGACCACACATCCCGGACACATCCAATATCAAGGCTGTCAAACTTATGAGTCTGGCAGGTGCATATTGGAGAGGGGATGAAAAACGTAAGCAGATGACGAGAATCTATGGTATTACCTTCCCGAAACAAAAGGAACTTACCGAATATCTCGAAATGCTAGAAGAAGCAAAAAAACGTGACCACCGTAAGTTGGGTGCTGAATTAGAACTCTTTATGTTTTCTGAAAAAGTAGGTCAAGGATTACCTATTTGGTTGCCAAAAGGTACACAGTTGCGTGAGCGTCTTCAGAATTTCCTTCGTGCTGAGCAAGAAAAACAAGGCTATCAAATGGTAGTGACGCCACACATAGGTAGCAAACAATTGTATGTTACTTCTGGTCATTATGAAAAATATGGTGCCGATAGTTTTCAACCAATCAAAACACCAAAAGAAGGAGAAGAATTTTTGTTAAAACCAATGAACTGTCCGCACCATTGCGAGATTTATGGACATAGACCGAGATCATACAGAGAGCTTCCATTGAGAATTGGCGAGTTTGGTACAGTTTATAGATATGAGCAAAGTGGAGAGTTGCATGGATTGTCTCGAGTAAGAGGATTTACACAAGACGATGCCCATATATTTTGTACCAAAGATCAAGTCAAAGGTGAGTTCCAAAAAGTGTTGGAATTGACTACTATGGTGATTAAAAAAATGGGTTTTGAAAACTTTACTGCTCAAATATCGCTACGTGATCCCGAAAAACCAGAAAAATATATTGGTTCGGAAGAAAATTGGCAGGCAGCTGAGCAAGGAATCATAGATGCAGTAGGAGAGTTTGACATAGAGACAGTAACAGCTTACGGTGAAGCAGCTTTTTATGGCCCGAAGTTGGACTTTATGATCAAAGATGCCCTAGGTAGATCGTGGCAGTTAGGAACTATACAGGTGGATTATAACCTTCCAGAAAGATTCGAATTAGAATATATCGGTTCCGATAACCATACGCATAGACCAGTGATGATTCACAGAGCGCCATTCGGATCCATGGAACGTTTCATCAGTATCATGATTGAGCATACAGCGGGTAAATTCCCATTATGGTTGACGCCAGATCAGTTTGCATTGTTGCCTATTTCAGATAGACTATTGCCATATTGTGAAGAAATTAAAGCAGCTTTGGCAAAACACGATATCCGTGGTTTTATCGATGATAGAGCAGAATCTATTGGTCGTAAAATCAGAGATACAGAGTTAAAAAGAGTGCCAATCATGTTGATCATCGGAGATAAAGAATTCGAAAATGGTCAAGTTTCAGTAAGAAGGCAAGGTCAAGGAGATGTAGGAAGCATGTCTGTAGCAGAGTTTGTAGGTTATTTCGAGGCAGAGTTAGAAAAACAAGGGTAAGAAGTTCATTTATCTAGTTGTCTTTACTTTTCGATGGCTAAATTGTTGAATATCAATTGACTTTTTTTTGTCTTCGTGTCTTAGTGGTAAAGTTTGTTTTTACGAAGTAGTTTTAAGGTCAAATAAATTAAAAATGCTGGCAGCAATTCTCACAGTAGGTGACGAAATTTTGATAGGACAAGTAGTAGATACCAATTCGGCTTGGTTAGGACAGCACCTTTCCGAAATAGGCGTCACTGTCAAAAAATCTTGGTCTGTTGCTGATACCCATGAAGATATCACCCTTGGTCTAAAACAAGCATTGGCAGAAGCTGATCTCGTTTTTATGACGGGTGGCCTTGGTCCTACCAAAGATGACATGACCAAAAAAGCTATTGCCGATTTTCTGGGCGTAGAAATGTTTTTTCATCAAGATACGTACGATCGTATCAAAAGGATTTTTGACCGTATGGGACGAGCCATGTCAGCAGCCCATGACGACCAATGCCTGATGCCTGTAGGAACACAAATTCTTACCAATAGCATGGGCACTGCGCCCGGTATGTTATTCAGGCACGAAGGGAAAATAATCATTTCTATGCCAGGTGTACCTTACGAAATGAAGGCCATCATGACAGAAGAAGTGTTGCCTATGCTGGTAGCTCAAGTAGATACCACGATCGTCCACAAAACGATTCTGACCACAGGTGTAGGAGAGACGACCATCGAAAACGAACTCTCAGACATTATTTCTACTTTTCCTTCTTTTCTCAAAATAGCTTATTTACCTTCTTTAGCACAAGTGAGACTAAGACTCAGTGCCACTGGAACTCATAAAACACAATTAAATAATACCGTAGAAGCCTTTGCCAATCAGATAATTGAGAAGCTTGGAGAAATCATTTACGGATATGGAGATTCATCTTTAGAAAAAGAAATTGCTTTACTTTGTCATGAAAAAAAGATGAATCTAGGAATGGCAGAGAGTTGCACTGGCGGACATATTGCTAGCAAAATAGTGTCTATTCCAGGCTCTTCAGCTTTTTTTAGTGGTGGTTTTGTTTCTTATTCATATGAGTCTAAAGTCAATTTACTCCATGTCAATCCTGCTACACTCACGACTTATGGCGCTGTAAGTGAAGAGACTGTAAAAGAAATGGTAGATGGCACAATCGACGCCTTAAAAGTGGATGTAGCATTGTCTGTTTCAGGCATTGCAGGCCCGGACGGCGGTACGCCAGATAAACCTGTCGGGACTATTTGGATTTGTGTCGGCAATAAAGAAAATAAAGTTACTTATCTATTGAAAGCAGGCAAGGATAGATCAAAGAATATTGAGATTGCGTCCATTTATGCACTCAACTTACTTAGAAAATTTATACTTGCTCAATAAATATTCGTAATTTTGCGCTTTCTAAACCTAACCGAAATCAAACAGAATGGCAAAAGTAGAATTATTAATGCCCAAAATGGGCGAAAGTATCATAGAAGCCACCATCCTTAAATGGGTAAAAAAAGTTGGCGACAAAGTAGAAATGGATGAAACCATACTCGAGATAGCAACGGATAAAGTAGATTCTGAAATACCTTCGCCAATCTCAGGTACAATCGCTGAAATATTATTTCCTGAAGACTCCGTTGTGGAGGTAGGAAAAGTGATTGCAATTATTGCCACAGAAGGCGAAAATGTACAAGCAGCAGCATCACCTGCCATCCAAGAAGTCGCACAAAATCCAATAGCTCAAACAGCAGCAGCAGTCGTAGAGACGGAGATTGCAGCTGTTCAAACAAATGTATTATCTACTCCAGCAAGTGGTGAAGCAGATGATCGATTTTATTCTCCATTGGTAAAAAGCATCGCAAAAGAAGAAAAAATTTCACCAAATGAGCTGAGCAATATCGCTGGTTCTGGTGCAAATGGAAGAGTCACTAAGAAGGATATTTTAGATTTTGTATCTACGCGTAGCACTGCACCACAACAAGTGGCTTCATCACCAGTAGAAGTTAAAGCTACACCAGTTGCAACACAAATCAATGCACCATCAGCGGCACCGTCTGCATCTATTTCTGGCAATGTCGAGATCATCGAGATGGACAGAATGCGAAAATTGATTGCAGATCATATGGTTATGTCTAAGCAAACATCTCCACATGTCACATCATTTGTCGAAGCAGATGTGACCAATATGTTTCAATGGCGAGAAAAAAATAAAAAGAAATTCCAAGAAAAATATGGTGAAAACATCACCTTTACACCGCTTTTTGTTGATGCTGTTGTAAGAGCAATAAAGGATTTTCCAATGGTGAATATATCCTTGGATGGTAATAAAATTATTGTCAAAAAAGATATCAATATAGGAATGGCAGCCGCACTTCCTTCTGGAAATTTGATCGTACCAGTGATCAAAAATGCAGATTATCTAAATTTAGCTGGACTTACTAAAACAGTAAATGATCTTGCAAATAGAGCACGTCAGAATAAGTTGAAACCTGAAGAAATAAAAGATGGTACATTCACCTTGACCAATGTCGGTACATTCGGTAATGTCATGGGTACACCAATCATTAACCAACCACAAGTTGCCATCCTTGCTACTGGTGCTATACGCAAAAAGCCAGCTGTTTTGGAGACAGAATATGGTGATGTGATTGCTGTGAGACAAATGATGTTTTTGTCGCTTTCTTATGATCATAGAGTTGTTGATGGGTCACTAGGTGGGTCTTTCCTTAAAAGAATAGCTGATTACCTTGAAAAATTTGATCCAAATCTTTCTATCTAAAATTTTATTATGTTGAGATGCATCCTGTTTTATGTGATTGTTTTTATGTTTCCTTTTGTCAGTTTTGCACAAAGGGCCTACAAAAAACAGGGTGATATTTACTTTGATGCTGGAAAATATAGGGATGCGCTTGATGCATACAGCAAACATAAAAAAATTGATAAGGAAGCCGAGACACTCATCAAACGAGGTATTGCAAATTATTATACAGGTTTTCCTGATGCCTGCATAAGTGATATGGCTGGTGCAAACATTTTGAAGTCCAAAGACCCGAGACAGTATCAATATACTGGTATGGCTTATATGGCTAAACAAGATTATGTACAAGCCGCAAGATTTTTTAAAACACATCTTAATGTAGTAAAACCAAATTCTCAAGAGTGGTTTGAGTCAATAAATCAAATCAAAAGATGTGGATATGCCCAAAATCAAAAATATGGGGCTCAGCTTGCATTTGTAGAAAACTTAGGACCAAATGTAAATTCTATATATGACGATTTTGCACCCGTCCAAAGTCCTACCAAGCAAGGTAGATATTATTTTTCTTCCACAAGAGAAGATGCGACAGGTGGACTTAGAGACCCAAAAGGATTGGTAGATGAAGTACGAGGTAAATATTCGTCAGATATGTATTTGGTCGATCTGAAAGATGGAAACTGGTCATCTGTACTTCCTTTTGAGCAGTTGCTAAATTCTCCAAAACATGATGTTTTGCAGGATTTCAGCCCTGATGGATCTATTATTTATTATATTAAATCTTCAGATCTTGTGCATGGGACTTTATATAGCGACACTTTTAGTATAGATAGAGATCCTACAAAGCTGACACTTGAAGCTCAGTTACCAATGGACGCTACCAATGGTGACAAGGATTTATTTATTTTTAATGATAGCTTGATATTGTTTTCTTCTAGTAGAAGTGGTGGTTATGGTGGATATGATATTTATTATTCCATAAGACAGAATAACGCTTGGGAATTACCGGTTAATTTAGGTCCAAGTATAAATTCTGGATCAAATGAAGACCATCCATTTCTGACAAAAAGTGGTACCAAACTCTACTTTTCTTCTGATAGATTGACTTCTTTGGGTGGTTATGATATTTTTGCTGCTTCTCATATTACAAAGTCTGAGTGGGTAGATGTTAAAAACCTTGGCCTTCCTATCAATTCTCCGGGAGATGACCTTGGATTCGAGCTTTCTGCAGATGGATCAAATGCTTTATTTTCATCCAATAGAATAGAATCTATAGGTGGGCATGATTTGTATATGGCATATTTTAAGGAACAAGAGTTGGAGCAGCTAGCATTTGTGGAGATACCGCCATTCATACCTAGTTTATTAAATGACTCACTTGCATCTGAACCAATAGTGATAGAAACACCGAAAGGGGAAGTTTTGCCAGTGAGAGATTTTGTAAGTAGATCTCTTTACTTCAAGGATAATGATGATGTACTGAACCCTATCAACTTAAATCTTATTAAGAAAGTATCTGACTTAATGATCATTTACCCTGAAATTTCTATCACGCTCACCAGTCATTATATTTATGAAAGCAAAAATGAAACAGATCTATATTTTTCTATAAAAAGAGCTGAGAAAGTTGCTGAAAAACTGATTTTAAGTGGAATAAGTCCACATCGTATTACACTTTTTGGTTGTGGCGCAAATTTTCCTGTGGCAACACCAGTGATAAATGGGATTGCTTCCAGTTTGGCAAATAAAGTTAATAAAAGAATTGACATCAATGTAGTAAGTGATCCATCATTGAATCTTCGAGTTTTGAATGATAATCCATCTGTTGCTGAACAATATAGAGATACCTTGTGGGACACCTTTATTGAAAATAATAATGGCATAACATTCAGAGTCAAATTTTCCAAGGTTTCGCAAATGCTAAAAAGCGATATCCTGAACTTAAGAAATGACGTAATCATTGAGAAAAAGGCGAATGATGGTTTGTACACGTATACAGCGGGCAATTTTTCAACTTATAATGATGCACGATTACTAAAGAACGAAATGATAAGGAAAAATATGACAGAAGCTACTGTTGTTCCATATCTTAAAGGCGTTTCCATTGATAAAGCCAAAGCTAATAATTTAGCTACGGATTATCCAGAATTAAGTACTTATTTAAAATTTGAGTGATATTTTTAGATTATTGCATGCAAGTTTTACATTACTAGTAAGTTTTATTTATGTCTTTAAGCCTTTGTGGCTATTAAGAGAAAATGATTATCCTTCCAATATTTCAAATATCTCATCCAATTCTTCAAAAGACTTTACACCAGTTTTTTCTTCATCGCCACCACGAAGTATAATGCCAAAATAAGGCAAAGTATCAAGCATCATTTTCAAATCTTCCTTAGTAAGATCTATGTCAATGTGGGTCGTCTTGATAGATAAGTAATGACGTAGCATAGCTGTTTCTTCTTCAGTCATCTGATTAAATTGTTTTTCTGATCTGATCACTGGAAAATCTACCGTATTAAAATCTTCTTCATTTAGATTTTCTAATATAAAATCTTTAAAAACAGGTACGCCAAAATCAACTTTGTAGGTTGCAAATGCACCGAAATGCACAGCCTGCACCATATCTAAAGCCAAAAGTCCCATGATTTCTTCTTCGCTTTGCCATCCGTCAAACTCCATCACAAATTGTGGACCTTCTACCCAGCTGATTATTTCCTTAATTTTTGTTGGGGCACAAAATCGTTCCGTACCAGGATTGCAACAAAAGCCCAAATAGTCAGCGCCCATAGCAGCAAAATATCTTGCTTCTGTCAGATTGTTAACTTTACTGATTTTTACCTTTGCTTTGAGCATTTTTATTTAATTTTGGGCAAAAGTAATCAGACTTATGCCTACTAAAAAACCTGAGACCAATAAAGATTTAAAATCTGACCATTATTTTCAGAAAGTCTATGATGTCACCTGTCTTATCCCATATGGCAGAGTCAGTACTTATGGTGCCATTGCCGACTTTTTAGGGCTAGGTTCGGCTAGAATGGTGGGTTGGGCACTCAATCACAGCCACACACAAGCACATATACCTGCCCACAGGGTAGTGAACAGAAAAGGTGAACTATCAGGAAGACTGCATTTCACTACACCTACTTTGATGGAAGAAAAACTCGCTCTAGAAGGAATTGAAGTTGAAGAGAGTAAGGTAGTAAACATGGTCAATCTTTTTTGGCATCCTAGAGAAATTGAAGAATATTGACTTTTTTTACAATAAAATTAGTCTTTTTACCTTTTTATATAAAATAATTTTATCAAAATGATCAAACAGTTTCTTTTTGCTTTTTTTATAATGAGTGCTTCATTTCTTCTTGCTCAATCTCCTGTAGGTGTTTGGAAAAATTTGGATGATGAAGATGGCAAAGAAAAGTCCCACATAGAAATCTACGAGCAGAATGGCACATTAAGAGGTAAAGTAATAAAATTGCTTCCTGCTGCTACAATTACAAAATGTAATGCTTGTACAGGGGCCAATAAAGGCAAAAGCCTAGTGGGTATGGATATCTTATGGGATCTCAAAAAATCTGGCAAAAACTGGGATTCAGGTCAAATCATGGATCCAAAAAATGGCAAAGTTTATGACTGTAAGATTGAGTTGAAAGGTACGGATAAGCTTAACGTCAGAGGATATATGGGTGTCTCAATGTTTGGTAGAACACAAACATGGTACAGAGTAAAATAATTTTGCAATTCATACAATAAATAGATAATATAGTCTGTTAATATTGATATTATATAACTTTTATTTCACATTTAAAGCCGTTGAATGACACATAATTACACTGAAAACAATATATTAAGATTTATCTACAAAGAGTGCGACTTATTCGAGAAGCTCGAAATGGAGTTTGCTATGGAAGATGACAGTACTTTAGTGGATGAATATAATGACATGATGTTGTCATATCATACTTTACCCAAAGTATTATTCAGTCCTAAAAAATCAAGTATCGACGCTATTTTAGCTTATAGCAATTCAGGTGTAGCCTAGATATAGAATTCTATGCTTGGTTAAGAAAATCCAGTACATTTCTGACTGACTTTTTATCCAATAGTAAAGTCTTGGCATCTTCGTAATTGATGTCTGTTTTTTCAACAATCATCTTTACACCTCGATCCACAAGTTTGTCATTGCTGAGTTGCATATCTACCATCCTATTGTCTAGCACCCTGCCTAGTCTTATCATGACGCTCGTGCTTATCATATTCAACACGAGTTTTTGAGCGGTCCCTGATTTCATCCTTGTACTACCAGTCACGTATTCTGGTCCCACGATGACTTCTATGGGATACTTTGCTTCTTTTGATATTGGAGCTTCAGGATTGCATGAGACGCTTCCTGTAACTATTCCATGTTCATTAGCCGCCTTCAACCCATTGATAACATATGGAGTCGTACCTGATGCAGCAATCCCTATGATCACATCTCCATCATTAATGTCGTATGTACATAAGTCATGCCATGCTTGGTTAGGGTCGTCTTCGGCTCTTTCTACTGGATTTCGTAAAGCATGATCTCCACCTGCGATGATGCCAATGACCCAATCTTTTGGCACCCCGAATGTGGGAGGACATTCAGACGCATCTAGCACACCTAATCTGCCACTCGTCCCAGCACCGATATAAAACAAACGACCACCAACACTCATTTTCTCTACAATCACATCTATCAAAGGTGCAATTTGACCTATTGACTTTTGGACAGCTAGCGCTACTTTTTGATCTTCTGTATTGATATCCGTCAGCAATTCAACAGTAGACTTGTTCTCCAGATGATGATAAAGAGATTCGCTTTCAGTTATTCTATGCATCGTTTAGTTTTGTTTTTTTTTGAAATTGTCCAAAGTCCAATAAACGTTAAGATACCATTCAATATCAATATCTCTATTCCTATTTTAAATCCAGAAAATAAAGATTCAGAAAGCTGTATTAATCCTTGAGATGCTGATTCGCTCCAAGCAAGTTTTTTGACAAACCATTCTGCATTATTGATAAAATCTATGCCAAATATAAGCACTGGAGATAACAAACATATCCATATAGCCAGCTTATCATTTATCTTTCGTTTTGTAAATATTCCAAAAGCAAAGAGTCCTAATAATGGCCCATACGTATATCCTGCAAGCTTTAGTATCACATCAATGATAGACTTATCATCAATCCACTTAAATACGAGCACACAAAAAAAGAACAAAACTGCAAATGATAAATGGACTTTTAGTCTTGTTTTTCTTTTTTCTCCATCTGTAGTCAGTGTATCTTTTTGCATACCGAGCATATCTATACAAAAAGATGATGTCATTGCTGTCAGCGCACCATCTGCACTTGGAAATAATGCCGAGATTAAACCAATGATAAATATCACACCAATACCTGCAGACAAATATCCACCTAGTGCTATCGATGGGAAAATATCGTCACCCTTGAATGTGATGCCATTTTGATTAGCATAAAGATAGAGCAGCCCACCTAGCATTAGAAATAATAAATTGACAATCAGCAGTACCGTGGCTAAGGTCAAAACGTTTTTTTGAGATCCACCTAACGTTTTCACACTTATGTTTTTTTGCATCATTTCCTGATCCAAACCTGTCATGGCAATGGTAATGAATGCTCCACCAAGGATTTGTTTTAGAAAAAAACCAGATGAATTCACATCCGTATTAAATATTCTGGTGTATCCTTCTGTAGAAAGTGCAGAGAATGTTTCACCAATACTATAATCCATTTTATTCATGATGGCAATGATACACACCACGAGTCCTCCAAGCATAAAGGTAGTCTGTAGTGTATCTGTATAGACAATGGTTTTTACACCACCTTCGAAAGTGTACAATAATATGAGTAACAACATCACAAATGCGGTCACAACAAAAGGCACACCCATAGCATCTAGAATGAAAATTTGCAAAATATTAATGACCAAAAACATTCTTGCTGTGGCTCCAAGTGTCCTAGATATGATAAAGAACAGGGCTCCAGTCTTGTATGAAACAGGGCCAAATCTTTCTTCTAGATACCTATAAATAGATGTTAAGTTCATCTTGTAGTACAATGGAAGCAATATAAACGCAATGGCAAAATAGCCTATAAAATAGCCTATGACTACCTGATAATACCCAAAACCACCACCACCTACTGTACCAGGCACACTTACAAATGTGACACCACTCAATGATGTACCTACCATGCCAAATGCTACAAGCATCCAGTTACTATTCCGATTCCCTATAAAGAAAGAGTCATTATTAGAGTTTTTTGAAGTATACCAAGCTACAGCCAGCAATAATAGAAAATAGCCGAATACGAACGCAAAAAGTATGTAAGGTGACATGGTTTTGTATTTATTGTTGACTTTAAAAGGCAAAGTTAATAAATATTTATAGGTCCTATAGTGTTGTATCTCATTTAGGGACGAACGCAAGTTTAGGATTTAACGCTAAAAACGCATCTAGGGTCCTAGGTCAGCCGTTTTCTTCAGAGTAAAAATAAAAGTGGTATATTATTTAATGTTTTAGGTAATCAGCATAAACTGAACACAAAACCTAAATCTAAATATGTGAAAAAAAGATGTCAATTGCTAACTAAATTTATGTATCCAATTTACAGGAATAATCATTTTCTAGGATTAAACAGACTCTATTTATTCTTTTGTAATAGCTCTAACACTAATTCCCACAAGAAATCATATGGAATGATCTCAACCTGAGCACTCATTTCATTAGTTACAAATGGCGCACTAACCAGTTTTTTTCTAAGTTCATTAGTGAAATTCTGAGTTCTAACAGGATGGAAATCAGCTTTTACACATAATAAAAGCATTTTGATAAAACAGTTAGATCTAAAAGAGTCGTCTTTTCGGATATATCTGTAAGTATACTGAGTCAAAGCATCCACTCTATCTATAACTTGACCGTATTTTCTATCTAATATTAAAAATAAAATTTGTAAAATTAGTATAGTTATATTTTGTCCACTTTTGTCTTTAGAATAAAAAGGTACACTATTCAAAAATTTGGTTAATACAAAAGGCCTTAGTGTTTTCTTTTGATCTTCGGTTATACCAATTTTACCCATTCTAATTAAAAAATGCATATATGCTTCTCTAATTTTCCAATGCTCTTGAAGAATTGGAAGTTTACTTAATATTTTATACTCAAGTACAATATTTGTAATTTCGAATACTTTGTCATATTCCTTATTACCGACTAAGCTAAGGTAGTATAAACTATAAACATTAAGCCTACTTCTATTTCCGTAAGTAGACATTGTAATTGCTTCTTCACACCATTTATTCGCTTCTTCAAATTGTCCTAACTGAAAATATGAAGTAGCTATGTTCATTTTACTTGTGAAAATACCAAATACATCATTGTTTTTTGTTGATTGATTAACATCCAATGATTCTTTTGCTATTTCAAGACATTTTTTATGTTCACCCACTATAGAGTAATAGAAAAAAGTTAAATCAAAAGTGTATGTCACGATAGTATTTGATGGATATTTATCCTTGAGTTTCCTCATTTCTAATACCATATTTTCAAATTCTTTTAGTTGATTATTATTAAATGAACCCTTATTACTTAAATAGAGATTTGAAATGATTGCATTACACATTTGTACATAATCTTCAGCCATATATATATCTTTTAGTTCATCATTTAGCTTGATAAGTTCTTTCATTTTTTTATTGTCTACATCCACAAAACCGAAATGATTTATAAGTGGTTTGAGTATCATAAGACTCAAATCTGTATAGGAAAACTGAACGGATATTCTCAATCCTTTTTCCAGTAAGGTCACAGCTGCCTTTCGTTGTTGGTTTTTTAAAAGAACCATAGCTATGGTGTAGTATTTACTCACCACAAGTTTGGCATTTGTCCTACTTTTAAGGTTTATTTCGTCAGATGATAAATTGAATATTTCTGACATCAATTTTTCTTCCAGCCTATATTTTAAGGATTTAAATGTGGCAGATTTTATTTTATGGCCATATATTTCCATACAAGCATCCTCGTCTGTCATAGCTTGGTTATTTGAAACTATTTTTTCAAAATAATCCAGTTTATCAGCAGTAATTTTGTTTGAACTCTTTTTTTTAATCTGATTTTTAGTATTCAAAAGGGCAATAATCGTGTCCATTTAATGATGTTTTTGCGTGCAGTAAAATATTAGTAAACAGTATGTTATATGGTTATTTTCTGCAAATATAGCACAATTCACATAAATCAATCACTAATATTTGGAGTTTAAATTAAACGCCACTAATAGAACATACCCGAATTGTAATATTTATATTAAAATAAAAAAAGATACCCCAATAACTAAGGGTATCTTTTATCACAACAAGTTTAATCGCTAAAGTAGATAATATCTTCCTTAAAGTTAGTTTAATGCTTGTTTTTGGAAGTCATTAAAACGTCCATTTTTGTTCTAAACAATAATCAAAGGGTCACCGTCCGACCTAAAGGTATATTTCTTATTCCTAAACATGCCCCCAAAATCAGAATTCGGTGGAAATGAATCAGAATTCGGTAAATAAGGTCAGCTAAAAAAGTCTGATGTGCTTAATATTCCAATTATTAAGCCGCTGATAAGAATCACGAATTAGGGATGAATTGCGAACAAAGTTATCATTTATGAAGTACATTTCAGTAAGGCAAAAATTCATTTTTTTAAAATAAACATAAAATTTGTTGCGCAAAGTTGTTTTAGGATTATTTTTGCATAGTGTAAAGTTATTGTAGGATTATTTAAATAACCTGTGTAGCTATTTTAGGACGAGACAATTTAAACTTTCCCCCAACCTTCTCCCGACCATGCCCCGACGTTTCCCCGACCATCGCCCGACCATGTCCCGACGTTCTCTCGATGGAACTCCATAGATACTCCATACTTACTCCGTATCAACTCCCTACATGTTCCGTACACGTTCCGTATGTAATCCCACCACATTCCCACCGAGTTCCCACCGAGTTCCCAGTGAGTTCCCACGAGTTCCCACTGAATTCCCACTAGATCCCACTAGCGTCGACTGAGATGTTAGTATAGGACAATAGTGCATCATATGCTAAAATCACACAAAATACTTTGTCATTAACCTAACTAACCATCAAAAATCTGTGTTATCTGCGCGCCAATCTGTGAAGTAGTCTTTTTTGACTTCAGGGGTCTTGGCATTTTCGCAAATCAGCAAATCGTCCAAATCAGCTATTTCTAAAATCTCCACAACCTTCTTCATCTGTGAGGGAATGTGTAGAACAGTTTTTCGCAGCTTCTGCGTTATCAAGTAAAATCATAAAATATTTTTACAAAATTAACATTACGGTTTCCGATTTATAAAAATAAAGCCATATATTTGCAATGTAAACCACCTAAAAAGACGCGCAAATAGGCTAAAGAGCACATTTGAGAGAAATACGAATACCATTTGATGTAAATAAAAAAGAAAGTCCATACGATACGTCCTATTCACGTGGATTAATTAAGGAGGCTATGCGAAAATACTTCTCATAGCCTCCTATTTTAATTGTCTTATTATGTATTTCTTTTAGCTTCCTATATTCAATAATAGTATTATGGCTCTAAAATACCTACGTATATATTTATTAGTTTTCCTCCTATATTTTGGCATACCTATTTGCCCTGCTCAAACTATTTGGAGGTCAAAAACATATACAACTAACCAAGAAATTTGTGAAATTTACACACAAAATTTACAAAATTGTGAAGAAGCGCCATACTGCAAGATTGAAAATTTTTCTTGTGGAGACTTAGTAGTACATCCAAATGGAAATTTCTATGTACTTGGCACTAGTTATGTAAATTTAAATTGGCGGCAAGAAATAAGAGTGTACGACACTTGTGAAATTTTAAAAACAATTTTATTACCAGATCAGGTTTCAAACACGAATTTAGGACAATTTGTAGTATCTCTTTGTGCAGATAAAGATGGCCAAATGTTTATTTCAATAAGCGGAAAAAAAAATATTTATAAATTCGATCCCGTTACTGAGATGTTTACCGATCTTGGTATTTTACCAAATAGTATGGATGTTTACGATTTTACATTTAGGAGTGGGATACTATATGCTTCTGGCACTACTAGTACCAACTCCTATATTATGGAAATTGATCTCAATGACATTTCTCAAAGCAAAGTATTGTTTTCGGACAGTAATAATGCATATTATGCAAAACTTATCACTGTGCCTAATTTAAATGATTGTAATGAAGCTGAAACTTACATATCTCGAGAGTTAAACAATGGTCCTGAAATTGGTATTTTAGATTTTACAGATGAGTCTTTCATACAAATTTGTATTGACGAAGGCAATGGTATGGCGTCTTCACTCGAATTCCTAGCATCCGACCCTGAATGTGATCTTCTCTTTGACTTAGATAGAAATAATAGCAGTGGTGTGTTTCCTTATGATTTTCGCAATGATGCTATCCTTTGTACTGACTCTAAATCCACGCACATTGTGGACTCAGACGTTTACCTCCATACTTCTGCTGAGCTTGATAGTATCATCCTATTAATTTCAGGTGATCTTGATGGTGCATCAGAAGCACTCGCATTTGGCAATAATGTGCCTAATGCTACTTTGACATTCACTAATGACAGATATATACTTACTCTCACAGGTGATCGATCTGATGCTGCTTGGCTTACTGCTTTACGAGCCATTCAGTATAAAAATACTAGTGCTACACCATCAGTAGGCTTGCGCACCATTACATTTACAGCATACAACGACATCAAGAATAATCAAGCACAGACATTTATTCGTCTTGGGATGCAAGCTTATGCAGGTAGAGACACTTCCATCGTCATCTGTGCATCCATGCAGTTAGATGGTTTCTCACAGCGCATAGGCGGTCAGTCGGGTGGCTATTGGTCACCACCATTTGCCATTGCTAATCTATACAATTCTGACTTAGACCTTTCTACTACTTATTATTATATCGTGGAAAGCATCGATTGTGGTATAGATACGGCCTTAGTCTTGATAAACAGACTTCCACTACGTTTCCTAGACCTAGGCCCCAACATCTCCATCTGCCGAGCAGAAAGCCACTCCATATCCATACCGACTAAAGTAGGGGACCAAGTGATGTGGAGCGATGATAATACGCAAGCCAATAGAGTTATCACTTCTCCCGGCCACTACATCATATCCATCACCTCATCAGATGGATGTATCATCACAGACTCTATCACCATCTCCCGATCTTACGCCAAAATACCCAAAACCACCACCATAGACTTATGCGAAGGGGAGATATACGACTATCGTGGACAAATATATCAAGCAGGTCAGACCATCATCGATAGTCTAGAAGCAACCACAGGATGCGATACTTTGTGGACCATCACACTGAGAGCCATCGCTGCACCTAGCATCAGCAGAGATACCACCACTTGCGACAATGCACCCATAATCCTAGAAAACAAAACCTACCAAATAGGCGATACCATCATGTTATTAAAAAATAGCCCTACAGGTTGTGACACTCTAGTTCAGGTGTTGTACAAACGATATGAAAGTAGTGTAGAAGGCGTCTCGCTTACAGATACTCTGGTTTGCAAAGACGGCAAAACACTGGTAGAAATTGATGCTACATCCTTTAGTAGTGTGATTTGGAGCAATGGCGATCAGTATGCCATGAGTGAGTTCGGAGAAGGTGTTCACTTCCTGCAAGCCACCGATGATCGTGGTTGTGTCAGGATGATTCCGTTCGAGATCAAAGCCTATCCTTCCATTCAGTACGACATTCAATTCACTGATCCATCTTGCGGTCAGTCTAATGGTAGCATCGCTATCATCAATAACTTGCTTGATTTACCATTCACCACAAGTATCAATGGTAACATCACCCAAAGTAGCGAAAATCTTCCTACTGGTAAATACAACATCCTCCTCACTGATGCAAACGGATGCGAATCACAAGATAGCATCACGCTCACCAATATCAGCGACCTAGATGTGACCTTGCCGGCAGAAATAAGCGGCGTTATTGGGCAAATCATCTCCATCACTTATCAATCATCCGGTGAAAGCATAGATACCATCACTTTCAGTCCCACCTCTGATATCAATTGGGTAGCAGACAGTATCGCTGTTGCCATCACGGGAGACCGAGTGTACAGCATTACTTTCATAGACGAATATGGCTGCACAGTTAACAAAACACTCTCCATCGATGCAGTGATACCTACAAATAGCGTCATCCTACCAAACATCATTTCTAGTCAATCCACTAATACCGAAAACACTTTATTCTACCTGAAAACACAAGGCATCTCCTACGATATGTCCATCTACGATCGATGGGGCAATCTCATCCACAACGCTCAGAAGATAACAGGTGGCGACCCAACTCAAGCATGGCAACCAAACCGCTCTAAAGTTGGTACAGGTGTTTAT
>JBGSOH010000141.1:0-4275 GCA_041739205.1 Saprospiraceae bacterium | reverse complement strand
GTATAATACAGAGTATTTTTATGAAGTTTTACACATTCCAAATAAGATAATGAAGGCAATCTACTCCGAAATTAACCAATTGTATGTAGATAAAAGGATTTCTGGTGAGCAATTACTTTTTATTAATGAGGAGCTAAAGTCTTTTACTGACAATCTAGGTGCTTGCGAACGTATAAAAAAGACACCAATTCCATATTCTTATAGTTTGTATCTGAAAAAAATAATTTTTATTTATGTATTTACAATGCCAATAGGTTTTGTTGTCGAATTTGGTTATTGGGCAATGCCTATCGTGGCAATGATTTTTTATGTTTTCGGCAGTATTGAGTTACTAGCTGAAGAAATAGAGGATCCTTTCGGTTTAGATCCTAATTACTTACCAACAGATCAGATATCGGAGACTATTAAAGAAAATGTGTCTGAAATATTATTGCAATAGAATGGTTGGTCGGGAATTTTTAGGATAAATTGATTAGTTTTACATCACAATTATTTCGATAAAATTAGTAGTTAGGTCAATTTGTCACAGTCCAAAAATATATTAATTAAGGTCAATAATGATCGAATATTTTTAAATGAATATTTATCAGTACCGCTTTCAGAGACAAATTTACCATATGGTGAGTTTAAATTTGTTGAAAGTAGGGAAATTTACTATGAGGTAGAAATGATATCTTATGATAAGCTTGATGCAACTTTGGTCATTAGAATAGTAAACTACAAACCAACTAATCTAGGTGGATTCTCGCTCCAAAAGCCAAAATCAGAAATCAAAAAGCTGTGTTTTGTTGATATTTATTGGCTAACTTTTAATGTTGACTTGAGTTTTTATAAGAAGGCATCTTTTATACCATTGTTAACAGAGAATAAGCCTAGTGATATATCGTCAGAAGACAAGCTTATCAGGTTAAACGTCAAGGTGCCATTTTCTAAAACAAGCTTTGGAATGGGATACATTGAGTGGAAGCAGAAGTTATATTGGGAAAGCCAGTTAGTCAACATTAGAATAGAGAATCCGAACATCTTACCTGAATTTGAGCACATAAAATCGTATTTTAGCAAACATTTTAATAGTAGGACTTTTGATGTACAGCTAGTCATAAATAAAACTGGTGGTGCTACCCAAAAAATAAGAGCATTCTCAACACAGATTTCTGATATAAAGGACTTCGCAATAGAGACATTAAAATTTGTAAAGACAGAAAGTCTACGTAAACCATCACATTTTATCAGAGATTTAGACAAATCACTTTTTACAGGGGAAGATATTTTTGATAAATTGACTAAAAATGATTTGGGTTCTTTTCCTATTTCGAATAAAGAATTATTCGAACAGATTATGAAACGGAAGGACGTCAGGAACAAAAAGCAATTGGAATATTTAGCAGGTAGTTTACATCATATGGAAGGAAAAATAAGATTTACACTGACGCCTACATTTGGTTTTTTGTTTTTTGCAAAGGGTAGCCAAATGGTCCACTATATATGGGAAATGCTCAATACAAATGCAACATACATATGGAGTTTTGATCCTAATTTATGGTCCATTGAAAGACAATTGCTAAAGATAGAGGAAGCCATTTCATTCATTAGAAACCACGGTAGAGATAACTACATCCGCAATGTCTCTCCTAATGAAGAAGTGCTTTTCAGACGTATTCAACATAAAGGGGCGAAGTCACAACTCGTAGATTATTTTCCTCGATGGAGAAATTTTGTGAATGAGTCTATTGTGTAGACACCATCTTCATTTTTTTTTATTCATACCAGATTTTTACATTTTGATTGTTGAACCTTGATGCGACCCATTCTTCAATCCTTTTTTTATCGACTTTATTTAACTTTGTTCTGTTGGATTCAATTGAAATAATGTGTACTGACTGTATGGTTTTAAAATTTGATTTTTTTCCAAGCGCATACGTACAGGTTTTAATTTCTGGGTAGAGTGCCTTGAGTTCTTTTAATAATTGCAAGCCAATTTTTTGACTACTATCAATGCTATCAATTTGTTCTTTTGCAAGTTCTAATTTTGATTTCGTATTAAAAAGCTCTTCCTTTAGACTAATTATTTCTTTGTTGTCTAAGGAAGAATTTTCAATTTCGAGAGTTAATCCTTGCTGTACTATTATTTGAGGGGAATCGAGCTTGAAGTCAGTAGCTTTGTGTATAATTTGGTCTATCTGACCATCTTTCATAGGTGAGCCACCGTATACCAATTTGATGAGATTCTTAGATGGGTCTATAGTGTGATTCAGGAGATAATATCCTTCAAAATTGCTTACATTAGAGACATATCTAGTCGCATTTTCATGAAATTTTTCTTTTTGTACGAGCAAATAACCGAAATAAATACTTGGTACTAATACTAAAATGATTATGGCTGAAATCCAACTATTTACTCTGATTTTTTCCTTAGCGTCTGGTATGTTTCTGATTGGAAACTTTAGAATTTGCGACACTGCTACTGATGATAAGGCTATAAAAACAGTATTTATAGTGAAAAGGTAAAAAGCTCCAAAAAAAAAGTCAAGTTGGCCAGTAGCAAGCCCATAACCTGCGGTACATAATGGTGGCATTAATGCTGTAGCTATAGCAACACCAGGTATGACATTTCCTTTATTGCGAGAACTAGCAGCTACGATTCCAGCTATACCCCCGAAGAGAGCTATCAAAACATCATAAATGGTAGGACTTGTTCTTGCTAATAGTTCAGAATGGGCTGTAGAAATAGGACTGATAAAAAAGTAGGTGGTAGATGCGACTAAACTAGTAGTTACTGCAAAGAAAAAATTTTTGTTCGCCCTTTTAAACAATGCAAAATCATATGTAGCAATACTGTAACCCATTCCATTTATTGGTCCCATAAGTGGCGATATTAGCATGGCGCCAATTATTACAGCAGTAGAGTTCATATTCAAACCTACAGAAGCGATTAATATTGCGAATATTAAAATCCATAAATTTGTACCCTTAAAAGAAATATCTTTTAAGATGGAATCATGAATTTTGTCATAGTCATCAATTTCACCATCAAGATTGAAATATTCAAGTATTTTATTTATTGAACTCATCTATGCCTTAAAGCCAGCTTTCTCGCTAATGTCTAGCATTGCATCTATACATTTACGACCTTTCTCTATTACCCAATCTTCAAGTATGATCTCAGGCAACTCGTTCTTCATACTTAAATAAAGCTTCTCCATAGTGTTGCGCTTCATATGCGGACAGTCATTACATGCGCAAGTATTATTCGGAGGAGCAGGGATGAACATTTTATCTGGAGATGCAAGTTCCATTTGATGTAAAATTCCAGATTCTGTCGCAACAATAAATGTTGTAGCTTCATTATTTTGCGTATACTTAAGAAGTTGAGTTGTGGAACCTATGAAGTCTGCAAGCTCAAGTATGTGAGCTTCACATTCCGGATGTGCAATAAACTTTGCTTCGGGAAATCGGTGTATTAGTTTTGTAATTTTTTCATGTGAAAATATCTCATGTACCATACAAGCACCATTCCAAAGGACCATATCTCTACCTGTTTTTTTAACAAGATACGCACCAAGATTTTTATCTGGAGCAAATATGATTCCTTTATCTTTAGGAATACTATTGATGATGGCTTCGGCATTTGAAGATGTGCAGCAAATGTCAGTTAGTGTTTTGAGTTCTGCCGTACAATTTATATAACTGACCACCACATGATCAGGATATTTTTCTTTGAATTTTTTAAATAATGGCGCTGGGCAACTATCTGCAAGAGAGCATCCTGCTTTAAGATCTGGTAAAACAACTTTTTTAGTTGGATTTAGCATTTTGGCAGTTTCAGCCATAAAATGGACACCTGCAAAAACAATGATATCTGCATCTGTACTTTCTGCTTTTTGGGACAAACCTAGGCTATCTCCTATATAGTCCGCTACATCTTGGATTTCAGATTCTTGATAATAATGAGCTAGAATAATAGCATTTTTTTCTTTTTTCAATTTATTAATCTCTGCTACAAGATCTAGAGTGGGATCAACATCTATATCTAAATATCCATTTTTGTCTAGGTCCAACTTTGCGCTTTCTAGTACTTCTGTCATGATAATTTTGCCTTATTTAAATGAATAAACGTAAAAAAAACAATTAAAGTATGAGTCCACTCCGAAAAGTATTGAAATAATAAAATACAAATATAGGATAAAAAATGGACACATGTTATAAATTTGTGATATCAAAATATATATAAACAGGATGCTCAAGAAATCACCGAAAAACCAACAGTTGGATATG
>JBGSOH010000129.1:0-2231 GCA_041739205.1 Saprospiraceae bacterium | reverse complement strand
ACTTGTAGATGGAATTACCGATGCATTCAAGTCAGATGACACCAAACACATCCACGTATTAGGACCATCCGCATATGCGGCTCAACTAGAAGGTAGTAAGGCATTTGCAAAACAGTTTATGCAAAAATATGATATACCTACGGCTGGTTATCTCGAAGTCAGTCAAGAAAATATAAGCGAGGGAATGTCATTTCTAGATTCTTTGAGTGGACCATATGTGTTAAAAGCAGACGGTCTTGCAGCTGGAAAAGGTGTACTCATCGTGGATAAAGTAGAAACTGCCAAAGATAATCTAGCTGAAATGCTCAATGGGCAATTTGGAAAAGCATCTGAAAAAGTGGTCATTGAGACCTTCCTTGACGGGATAGAATTTTCAGTATTTGCACTTACAGACGGAAAAGATTTTGTCATTCTCCCTGAAGCAAAAGATTACAAGAGGATAGGCGAAGGCGATACTGGACTCAATACTGGTGGTATGGGCGCTGTGTCTCCTGTTCCATTTGTAGATGATGATATGTGGCAGAAAGTCATAAATACTATTGTAAAACCTACCATAGATGGCATCCACGCAGAAGGTATGGATTACAAAGGATTTGTATTTTTTGGTCTCATCAAAGTAGGCAATGATCCTTTTGTTATTGAATATAATTGTCGTATGGGAGACCCAGAAACTGAGGTTGTTTTTCCTAGAATCGAATCAGATATTGTAACTTTATTTGCTGATGTATTCACTGGAAATTTAAAAAATACGCAACTCCAAATCAGCCAAAAATCAGCTACAACCGTCATGATGGTATCAGGTGGTTATCCAGGAGATTTTGAAAAAAATAAAGTGATTAGCGGAGCAGACGAAGTAATATCTAGTATTGTGTTTCACTCAGGCACCACACAGAAAGACGGAAATATTGTGACCAATGGTGGCAGAGTGATGGCGATCACCACATTACACGAAGATTTCCGAGAAGCGGTCAAAACATCACTTGCCAATGCTGATCAGATAGATTATGATGGTAAATATTATAGAAGTGATATTGGTTTTGATTTGTAAAATATACTCAATCCACCTTTACAAACCTACCTCTCCATAACTTAGCTGACTTATCTTTGATCTGTACAAAATATGTAGCGCTAGGTAATCTAGCTATATCTAGCCTGATGTCAGAATTTAAGTCATGGTACATGCCTGTCTCATGATTCCTACCTTGTTCATCCGTTATGGTGTACTGAATAGGAAAATCAACATTATCAGGAATAGAAATATGTATATCTTGTGATGATGGATTAGGATAGACAGAAAGATTAGCAATATTCATAGGAAGATCCACACTTGAAACTGGAAATTCATCAGGGAAATACCACCATTTATCTACATGACTACACGATGCATCAAAACAACCACTCGGACCAACTCTCGTAGCCCATGCTTGTGATGGTGCACTTTGAATTCCGTTTTCGTCTTTTTCAAGTGATCCAGTACAAAAAAGACTTCCATCACTAAGTTCATTGATCCTCCTTATAATAACATTTCTACCTGAACCGTCAGACTTTTGAGATATCAAAAAATGACGCCAAAGCAACTCGCCTTCAGGACTGAATCTTGCTAAATAGCTTCCATAAAATTGAGTAGCTAATTTTGTTTGATTAGAATTTGGTATTATTAAACTATCTAAGATCCGCACAGTACCACTAATTAGTATATCATTATTCGCTAAAATTTCTAAATCCGTATTTTTATAATTATCTGTATTATATCGAATAGCACCTTGCCATTCACCTCTATTGGGCTGAAAATTAGCTGACCAAAGCGTATCTCCTGCCTTATTCAATTTTACAATAAATGGAAATCTAAATTGTCCAAAATGGAACCCACCTTCAAAATCCCTTGCAGCTAGAAGGATATAGTGACCATCGTTGTCTGGTTTGATAAAATGATTATCTTCTGGATCCCAATCTGCTTTTGTAAGCACTTTAGTAACAAGACTCACAGAATCATTTTGATAAATTTTATAAATATAAAATGGCCAATATTCTTGTCCATTAATTTCTAAATATTCATCGAGTGGAACTGTTATCAATAAATTGTTTCCATCTATATCTTGTGATATTTCTGACTCAATGAAATGCCGTTCACCTAATTTGCCAGGCCTAAAAAAATTATCCATACTTACTATAGTTCCATCAATATTAATTCTGTTCCAATAGTTAATAATTCTTGAAAAACTTAGAGCCCT